>JAYWDL010000440.1:0-3390 GCA_043779865.1 Polaromonas sp. | reverse complement strand
TAATTTGCGCGCTTTTACCGCTGACTTTGACGTTGACCCGCATGCCTGGTGCCAGGCCTAACGCTTTGCGTACAGCGACGGGCAGCACGATTTGGCCTTTGGTGGAGATTAATACGGCGCTCATGGTTTGCCTTTGAATAAGTTTTACTTAGTGGGTATTTTATCGCTTCCGGTGCATTTTACAAAAAGAAGTCAAAAGGGTCACAAAGAAGTCAAAGGCGTCAGGTCTTGCAATGATGCATTTGCTTGATTGCAAAACCTGAACCCAAAGCATACGCCCGAGGGCTGCTGTGCTTCACCGTGCACAACCCAAAGCACTGGTCAAGGCCGTCGCTTACGCAGGCGGCGTCAACGATCTCTCGTATTTCACCCGCGTCTTCAAGCGCCAGTTCGGCGTCTCCCGAGCGACTAGCAGGTGGGCGCAAGATTGTCCTAGTGAATGGCAGGATTGTCCTAACGCTCTTGGCTTGGTTGGCGCTAAGCTGGGCTCGCATGAGGGTACGGACTTGCGGTATCACATATGTGTTATTGCAAGACCTGACCGAATACTGTTCGTTTAAGGTGCGTTTGCGGGTAAACTTCTGAGCTCGACCCACCGTAGTCTCCTTTGGTAGGCCAGCCAGGAAATGTGTTGTAAAGCAAGGCTCCCGTACTTTAAGCAAACAGGTTTAAGACCTGACCCAGTGGTCTCACATTCCGGGTGGTGGGCGCGGGTATTGCCGACATACGCTGGAGACTTCCCAAGCTTTATTCACCACGATACTTGAGAAATTATCGTTTGGAGGAAATGACCATGCCGCTTCTGTCAGAACTTTTTCGGGGCGATTCTAAACTGGAGAACGCTACGATACATGATAGCGCCCACATTTTACCGGGTTCGTCTGGGCCGCATGTTGAGAAAATTCAGGTTGCTTTGATGCTCTTGGATTCTGCATCTATAGCGCCGAGAGAACTGGTGATCGATCTCTACGGGGAGACAACGGCCGCGTCCGTATTGGCTTATAAGCGCAAGCGCAACATCGTCAATCGAAGCTATCAATCAACAGCGGACAATATCGTCGGCAAGATGACGATTGCCTCACTTGACAGTGAAATGGCAAAGCGAAGCGCTATCCAGAAGCGCTGCGGTTGCGACTACACGCCAGCGGGGGAGCCCAAACGTAAGCGGCACTTTTTTGCATTCGCCTCTTCAGGGGCGGGACTGTTAAACGTCAACGCACCCGCAGTTCAATCCACGTTAGACATGGCTTTGGCGGCGATACCCACAGCGCTCATGATGCGGAACAAAGCCAAGCAAGCTCTGGATGAGTTGATTTCAGGCTCCAATACGAAACTGAGCGCGCTTTGCTTGGAAGCATTAAAGCGGCATTACAAAGTCTCCCGCGCAGAAGATGTTGATCGCGTCGCGCGCAAGGTTCGGAACTCGCTCGCGGAGGTGGTGAGCCGACTGCTATCAGCGAGAGCCTGGCTACGACAAGGGAAAGGGGGAGGTTTCGCTGAGACGCCGCAACCGCGAGATGGCCATACATACATCATGGCGAATTACTCGGTTGCCGGACGCTTGCTCCGGCCGACGATACTCATCCATGAAGCATTTCACGATTTGAGTGGTTTCAACGAAGATTTCGGTGGCAACCCAGTAGTGGATCAAGCCGCCAAATATCACCAGAACGACACCAGAACGCAGTTGATTAATGCCTACGCCATGAGCCAATTCGTGCTGCATATCAGCGAGGAGCAGGAAAAGATCCTCGGCGACACAGAGTAAGCCGCCATCCATGGTCGTATCTATCACTTCTTGAATACTGAACCGAGAAAAAGGAGTCAAAGGAGTCAAAGGGGTCAGATACCGTCTTGAAATCAAGTAAATGCATCATTGCAAGACCTGACCCAATACTGTTAGATTAAGGCGATTTTCGCCATCATCCGCATTGCGATAGCGTTCGTAGAACTGGTTCAAAAACGGCCTAATCTAACAGTATTGAGACCTGACCCAATACTGTTCGTTTAGAGTATCGGAGCCTTGGTTTACAACACATTTCCTGACTGGTCTACCAAGAGAGACTTCGGTAGGTAGAGCCCTGGAGTTTTCCCGCAAACGCACCTTAAGCGAACAGTATTGAGACCTGACCCTAAAGCAGACCCTTGACCCCAAAGCAGACCCAAAATGGCCAGCACCAGCATGTGGGCCGAGGGCAGCGCCACTGGGCTTTCCTGAAAGGCGGGCTGCAAACCGAAGCCCAGCCACAGGCGCTGGAAACTGCCGTGCGCAACATGGATGACATTAAGTCGGTCATCAGCGTGCTGATGGCGGGTGCTAATGGCACGCCACGCTGCAAAGTGGCCGCGCCGACGCAGAAATAGCTGAAGTTTGCCATTTTTAACAATGAAATAGACCTCTAGACCTTGTCCAGTATACATAGTTAGCTATAGTAACAATAGCAGTGCGCCAGCGCAAGCCGGCAGATCGTAGTTGATGAAAGTTCAATACTGGGAAGAAATGGCGAATCACTCAGACCCTGAGTCATGCGTTGCGCGTCGCGAGGTGTACATCGAAGCGTTGACAGGGGACACCGACAGGCCAGCCATGGAGCCGCGAAATCATTCAATCGGGATGCCCACGACGTTGCTATGTCGGAAGGCAACATGAGGCATGACGTCAATCGCAAGACATGCCTTGATCCCGCGCGGTCTGAGACCCTGAGCATGTTGGCAAGCGATCTGCACGGAAGCTGGGAGATCTCATCGGTGCCCGAGGCGCAAGCCACGGGCGGGACAGGCAAGGCCCAAAGCCACAACCCTGTCATCCACGCTGGTGAGAAGTCGGATACGTCCGTAGTACCTGAGAAGCCACGGAACAAGGGGAAACCTGCGGACGTGGCGGAGGAAAGGGACGTAGCCAAGGGAAACACCGGCAAGCCCCCCGCACCCCGGACACTGCGCCGGGACAAATGTGCGTCGATGGGACTTGTGGGTGTACGCGAAGCAGCCCGCAGGGGCAAGAAGGTGAGGTTCACGGCACTGCTGCACCACATCACGCCAGAACTGCTGGAGCAGAGCTTCAACGCTCTGAGCCGCAGCGCAGCGCCAGGTGTGGACGGCGTAACGTGGCGGGACTATGGGGAAGGATTCCACGAGCGCGTACAAGGGCTGCACCGGGAAATACACACCGGGGCATACCGGGCCAAGCCATCAAGACGGGTGTTCATACCCAAAGCCGATGGCCGCACGCGGGCGCTGGGAATAGCCGCACTGGAGGACAAAGTGGTTCAGCAAGCGGTGGTGACCGTACTGAACAACATCTATGAGGCGGACTTCCTTGGATTCTCGTATGGATTTCGCCAAGGGCGCAGCCAGCACGATGCGCTGGACGCCTTGACGGTTGGAATC
>JAYWDL010000439.1:0-9589 GCA_043779865.1 Polaromonas sp. | reverse complement strand
CCACGGCCTGCGGCCTCGCGATGACGAAGGTATTTTGGTGATTTCCACGTCCCTTAGAGGCTGACAGCCAGCCCCAAATAAAAAGCGATTTCGCAGACCTGTTGCGTGGTGCCCAGGCAGTCGCCGGTAAAGCCCTGCAAACGGCGCTTGAAGAGCCGCAGCAGCGCCAGCAGCGCCAGCACGGAAAAACTGCAGGCGACTATCAAATTAATAGCATTCAGCGCAAGACTGGCAAGCGCAAGAGACATAAAACACCATGAAAAGGCAATCAGCAGCCCGCCTGACGAAATCTGCTTGGCCAGCGGTTTGGATTTGGACGTGGCGGTGTCGCCCACATGCGGCAGCAGGCGGATCACCACCAGCGGCAAGCCGCGCGAGACGATGTGGCCGGTCCAGAGGGCAACGCACACATACCAGCCGTTAAATGGCGACTCTTCCCAGGCGACGGGAATGCCCTCGACCGACCCCAAAACCGCCACCAAGCCAACCTTGCACAGCAGCGCCAGCACCAGCGCCATCGCGCCAAACGCGCCGATGCGCGAGTCCTTCATGATGTCCAGCGCGCGCTCCCGGTCATAGCTGCCGCCCAGGCCATCGGCCACATCGGCCAGGCCATCTTCATGAAAGCCGCCGGTCAGCAGCACGGTGGCGATGGTCGAGAATACCGCGGCCACCAGCGGCGTGAAGGTGGTGTCGGGCAGCAGCGTTTGCAGCAACTCATAGACCGCTGCTGCCACGGCGCCCACCAGCACGCCAACGCCCGGAAAATGCGCGGCACTGGCGCGCAGCAATTCGGGGCTGTAACCAACCCAGCCGGCCAGCCGCCCGGTAATCGGGATGCGGGTAAAGAACTGGACGGCCAGCAGGTAGTGGCGAATGAATTGAATCATCGGTGTTTATGCCAATAAAGAGCTGTAGCGTACGAATAGCGTGCGTGAGCAGCTATTAAAAAAGAAGCGCCATGGCCGCAAGCCGGGTCAGCGCAGCGTAACCCGACGGATTTGGCGGCCGCTTCGGCCCGTGTTTGCGTGCCAAACCGGCCTGCGGATGTGTTGATCGGATAGCGCATCGCGAGTTTTACGCGCCTTCCTTGCCGCTCACGCCAGCCGACTCAAAGCTCGCCATTTCATTGAGAAAGTTTGCCGCCGACTGCACCAGCGGCCAGGCCAGCAGCGCGCCGGTGCCTTCGCCCAGCCGCAAATCAAGTTCCAGCAGCGGCTGGGCCTCAAGGTGGGCCAGCAGCAGGCGGTGACCGGTTTCGGCGGAGCGGTGGCAAAACACCAGGTAGCCCCGCACTTGCGGCGCCAGGGCCTGGGCCACCAGCGCGGCCGCGCCGGCAATAAAGCCATCGACCAGCACCACGCGCCGTTCGCTGGCCGCCTGCAGCATCGCCCCGGCCATCATGGCGATTTCAAAGCCGCCTAAAGCGGCCAGTTCGCCCACTACGTCGAGCGGCTGGGTCGCCGGATGGCAGGCCAGGGCGCCCATCAGCACGCCTTGCTTGTGCAGCAATTGCCGGTCATCCAGGCCGGTGCCGCGTCCTGTCGCTTCCTCGATGCTCGCGCCCGTCAGCCGTGCCAGCAGCAGCGCGGCGGGCGAAGTGTTGGCAATGCCCATTTCGCCAAAAGCGACCACATTGCCCGGCAAGGCCTGCATCACTTCCATCCCCGCCGTGAGCGCCGCTTGGGCCTGGTCCCGCGACATGGCGGGCTGCTTGCACAGGTTTTTAGTACCCATCGCGATTTTTCGCGGTAGCAGTTGGGGGTGGGCTGGCAGGTTGGCGGCTACACCGGCATCAACCACCTGCAGCGCAAAGCCGTGCTGGCGGGCAAACACATTGATCGCCGCACCGCCGGCCAGCATGTTGCCGACCATCTGCACCGTGACGGCTTGCGGATAGGCTGAAACGCCTTCTGCGGCAATGCCATGGTCGGCCGCGAACACCACCATCTGCGGGCTGTGCAGCAAAGGCGATTCGCTGCGCTGGATCAGGCCCAGCTGCAGTGCCAGGTCTTCGAGTAGGCCCAGCGCGCCCAGCGGTTTCGTCTTGTGGTTAATCTTGTACCGTAGCCTGACTTCAAGCGAGGCGTTCGCGGTGGACTCAATCGTGGGCAGGCGGAAGGGTATTTTTTCGTTCATCGGTAATCAGTTTGAGGCAAGCCGGGCAAAAGCATGAGCCTGCACTGTTGTCCAGCAACACCGAAACAGGCAGGACCGAGGGAACGGGCATCACATTAGGCAGCTGGACGCACCAGCATTCGGCATCGCCCGCCACCATCCCGCAGCGCAGACCCGCGCCGCAACGCGGGCACACCGAGGTGCTGGATTTCAGTTCTGGTGACGTCATGACTGCGACGCTTCAGCTCTGCAAAAACAGCCGGTACACCGGATTGCCGGTTTCTTCCACATGGGGGTAGCCGAGGGTGTCCAGAAATTCCTTGAAGGCGGTTTCATCAGCCTTGGGCACCTGCAGGCCGACCAGAATGCGTCCGTAATCAGCGCCCTGGTTGCGGTAGTGAAACAGGGAAATGTTCCAGCCCGGCCGCATGCTGGACAAAAACTTCATCAGCGCGCCAGGCCGCTCGGGGAACACGAAACGCAGCAGTCGCTCATCTTTTGATAGCGCGCTATGCCCGCCCACCATGTGGCGGATATGTTCCTTGGCCAGTTCATCATGCGTGAGGTCAAGCGCCTTGAAACCGTGGCGTGTGAAATTGGCTGCAATTGTCGTGCTTTCGCCCTTGGCCGAGGTGGTCAGGCCGACAAATACATGGGCCATGGCGTTGTCGTTGATGCGGTAGTTGAACTCGGTCACGCTGCGCGGCCCGCCCGGCAACTCGCCAATCAGCTCGCAAAAATGCCGGAAGCTGCCGCGCTCTTCAGGGATCGTCACCGCAAACAGCGCTTCACGCTCCTCGCCGACTTCGGCCCGCTCGGCGACAAAGCGCAGGCGGTCAAAATTCATGTTGGCACCGCACAAAATCGCGGCGTAGGTCTCGCCTTGGGTCTTGTGGGTGGCGACATACTGCTTGATCGCGGCCACGGCCAGCGCACCGGCCGGCTCGACGATGCTGCGGGTATCGACAAACACGTCCTTGATGGCGGCGCACACGGCATCGGTATCGACAGTGATGAATTCGTCCACCAGTTCGCGGCTGATGCGAAAGGTTTCTTCGCCCACCAGCTTGACTGCCGTGCCGTCTGAAAACAGGCCCACGTCGTTCAGCGTAACGCGTTTTTTGGCCTTGACTGACTGGATCATCGCGTCAGAGTCGTTCATCTGCACGCCGATGACCTTGATCTCCGGCCGCACCGCCTTGATGTAGTTGGCCACACCAGAAATCAGCCCGCCGCCGCCAATCGCCACAAATACCGCGTCTAACCGGGTCGAGCCCAGGGTTTGCAGCTGCCGCAGGATTTCCATCGCAATCGTGCCCTGCCCGGCAATCACGTCCGGGTCGTCAAACGGATGCACAAAGGTCAGGCCCTGCTCTTTTTGCAGCTTCACCGAGTGGGCATAGGCATCCGAATAGCTGTCGCCGTGCAGCACCACTTCGCCGCCCCAGCCTCTGACTGCGTCGATCTTGAGTTGCGGCGTGGTCGTCGGCATGACGATGACGGCACGGGTGCCGAGCTTTTGCGCGCTCAGCGCCACGCCCTGGGCATGGTTGCCGGCCGAGGCGCAAATCACGCCCTTTTTGAGCTGGGCCGGGCTCAGGTGGGCCATTTTGTTGTAGGCGCCGCGCAGCTTGAAGCTGAACACCGGCTGCTGGTCTTCGCGCTTGAGCAGCACCGTGTTGCCCAGGCGCAGGCTCAGGTTTTTGGCTGGCTCCAGCGCTGACTCCACTGCCACGTCATAGACCCGTGCGGTGAGGATTTTTTTCAGGTAGTCGGCAGGCTTGAGCGCTTTGGCCGGGGGGATTCGGGCGCGTGTGGCTGAAACTTTTAGAAGCGAAGCGGCTGCTGCGGATGCAGCACCCGGGATGGATTTTTTGGGGGATGGCATGTTTTTTCTCGCAGCTGAGCCTGAGCATCATAGGGGGCACGAAAAAAAAGGCCCAGACCATGCGGTCTGGGCCTGTAAATCCACCCTTTGAGGAGGTGGAGGAGACAACCAGTGCAAAAATACAGCGAGTCGATGAAGACTGTGTAGTAGTGCGATAAATTCAGTATAACGTAGTCATGCTGCACTGCACAATAACTATGTGGCGAAAATTAGACATTTTCGTGGTTTAGCGAGTTTTTCCTACACATCATACGCAAGTGGCCACCGCGATAAGGGTATGGACGCTCCAACAGTAATCAATATTTTGCATAAGGAATAACGATGATGGAATGCACAGTGAACTGGACAGGCAATAACAGGGCAAGCGGGTCGCGGTCAGGGATGACATTCCTGGCCGAAACCGGCAGTGGCCATACCCTGGTGATGGATGGCGCGCCGGATGCCGACAAGCCCGAAAACGGCGGCGCCAATCTCGCGCCTCGCCCGATGGAAACCGTGCTGGCCGGCGCGGGCGGCTGCGCCGCTTATGACGTGGTGCTGATCCTCAAGCGCGGCCGGCAGGATGTGCGCGGCTGCTCGGTCAAGCTCAGCTCCGAACGGGCGCCAGCCGATCCCAAGGTGTTTACCCGGATCCACATGCATTTTGTCGTGACGGGGCGCGGCCTGAGCACCAGAGCCGTGGAGCGCGCCATTGCCATGAGCCACGACAAATACTGCTCGGCCACCATCATGCTGTCTAAAACGGCAGACATTACGACCAGTTTTGAGCTGGTGGAGATTTCTGGTTAAATCGCTTTTATGGCAATCATTACTTTTGATTCGCTCAAGTTAAGTGACAGGCTCAAGGCTTCGGGGTTTACCGCTGAACAAGCTGAAACTGTGGTGCGCGTCATTGCCGAGGCACAAGATGCTCTGGTCATAAAGAAAGATCTGGATGTGGCTCTGTCACCCATCAAGATTGATTTAGCCGTCCTGAAGACAGAAGGCACTCAAATTAAATGGATGCTTGGCTTGGTAATCGGCGGCATCATTGCCGTGCTCGCAAAGCTGCTGAGCCATTGAATTTTTGCAGTCTCAGGTTTGGGCTAGCCTAAGGATCGTCTGCCGACAGACACGGATTGCGCTGCGCAAACCCGGCCTGTCCGCTAAAACGAGACGCTGTTGAAGTGACTTCAGAGGTAATGCGCGGTGGTGGTCATGACCTTGGCCGCCGAGCGCATCAGCATCCTGACCGGCGCGGGCAGTTCCAGCGCACCGGCATCTTCCGCCGCCTGGGCATGCTCTGCTTCATCGTCCTTCATTTGCGCCACGATGGCGCGTGACTCGTGATCGCCTTCGGGCAGGCGCTCCAGATGACTGGCCAGGTGAGCTTCCACCTGGCGTTCAGTTTCCACCACAAATCCCAAACTCAGCCGGTCGCCCAGCCGGCTGGCAACCAGGCCAAGCCCGAAAGCGCCCGCGTACCACAAGGGATTGAGCAGGGAAGGGCGCGCGCCCAACTCGTCCAGCCGGTCCTTGGTCCAGGCCAGATGATCGCCTTCTTCGCGGCTGGATTTCAGGAAATGCTCGCGCAGCACCGGGTCACGCGTGCCCAGTGCCTGTGCGGCATATAGCGCCTGTGCGCACACCTCGCCAACATGGTTGACCCGCATCAGCGCACCCGACAGGACTTTGTCCTGTGTGCTCAAGTCAGTGGCTTGGGCCGGTACCGTCGGACAGGTCCGGCTGGCGCGGGGTTTGGCAAAAAGTGTGCGCAGCGCGCCGTCTGCAGCGTTTAGTACGAAATCAACGACAGTGGTCATGGAATGCTTTCGTTTGGAGAATGCTAAGGGAGCAAAAAAAATCTCGGGCCGGCAGGCGTGTTCCTTGCAGGCCGGTGGTTGGTTGATTTTGTACCGAAAAAATCAACTTGCCACCCTGCTGGCGCCAGCAAAAAAGGTGGAAAAAATAAAAAATCCCCCAAAAGGGGGCTTTTCAGGGTGACGCCCGGCTGCAAGGCCGAAACCCCAATCAGAATGAGTGCCGGATACCAAGAGCCAGATTGGTGGAGTCGGTTCCTGCGCTGGCCGTTACACCGCCGATAAAGCCATTGCCGCCCGGCGCAACCTGACCCGAGCCTTTGTTGTTGAAGCGTGTCAGCACGGCATTCAGGTTGGTGCGTTTTGACAACGCGTAGGTGTAAGTCACGCCATATGAATCGGTATCGGCATTGACTGCCCGCTTGTCATCAAGCCGGTTGAAGGCAGTAACAATGGTGTGGACACCGCTGGTAAGCCGGTAACCGATGTGCATCAGTCTGGCATCCTGCCTGAACGCTATGTTGTAAGCGTTCTGGAATACCGGACCGGCGGTCACAAAAAACGGTGAAAGGCCAGAAGGGTTGTCGTCCTTGATGGTTGCGTACTGGCCATAGAGGGTGCCGGGTCCGACGTTGACGGTGGCGCCCAAAACATTGTTGGTCAACGACTTCTGGCCAAACTCGTTTTTCTTCTCGTTGTGACCGAAGCCGACAGAAAAACCGTCGCCCTTGTACATCGCCATGCCGCCAACAAAGCGACCTGTAGGATTGGTGGCACTCGTTTCGGCTGCGCCGTACATCAAGGTCGCGGTGATACCGCCGGTTTGAACCCCATATTGCAGGGTATTGCTTAGGCGGATGTCAAACGCTGCAGGCAGGCTGGCGACCTGGCCGGCTGCCAGGCTCGACTGGGTCAGTGATGCGTCGAAATTCGACGTAATAAGATAAGCAGGTGTGTATTGGCGGCCCAATGTGAAGGCACCAAATGGCGTAACCAGTCCGGCAAAAGCCTGACGGTCAAACAGATTGCCGTCAAGGTTGACGCCAAACGCGTTCGTGCCGATGGCGGTGTTGATGGCTGCGATTGTTCCGGCTGCGACCGCCGGTGAAATGGCGCCCGGCAAATTGGCTGCTACGGTCGATGAAGTCCGGTCTGGCAGCTGAGTGCCAGAATTGGGGCGGTTGGTCACCGATCCGGTATCGAGTTCCAGGCGATTTTCCAGCGTAAAGATGGCCTTGTAACCACCGCCGATGTCTTCTGTACCGTGAAGACCAAATCGCGAGCCTTCCATAATGCCGCTGGCCATACCGTTGAAAGATCCATTCTTCAAGCCGCTGACGTGGTTATAGCCACCATCAAGCAAGCCATAGAGGGTCACGGTGCTTTGCGCCATGGCAGCAGAGGCAGACAAAAGTCCCATGACTGCAGTGGCAACAAGAGTCAGTTTTTTCATCAGGGATCCAGGGATGTGTATTGAGAGGATATAGAAATTATTCGCAGCAGCTTGAGATTTGATGCCCGTGGCCAATCAGCAGACCTGAGATTTAGTGTTGATGGGTCAAGCGGTAAAGCGGTAAAGCGGTAAAGCGTCGTGTTACCTGGTGTATCGAATTTGAGATAGGGGGAAACCCTGGGCCTGTCTCAAGTGACGCTAATTTGAAAAAGCCTGTGCCGTTGCTGCTGCGCAGCTTGCGTGCTTATCTAAAACAATGAATTCTTCCTGCTGGAAGTAATGGGTCAAGCAGGTATTTGCCAAGCCAAGAGACGCTTAATTTGACATCCCTATTTTGTGAAGTTGTGGTAACCGTGCCACAAGCTGTGGCAATACATCAAGGTCATAGCCTGCATTCAGGAAAAAACTTTTGACTGGCTGATTGACTGCATGATGGCGGGTTTGAGATGGCCGGGTTCGGCAATTACTCGGCAATGGTGTTGTATATGCTCCACGCAAATCAGGATTTGTTGTGAGTCTGCAACGGAAAAAGGAGTTTTTAGGGGGATTCCTTTGCGAAATGAAGCAGGGTCTGGTGCAATAGACCCAACTTCCCGAAAGGGGGTTGGCCCGGGTCTCTGGGGGAGCCACACAGGCGTAAGTCTGAAGTGGCCCTCGTACCGGAGCCCTATGTTTAACCTTGGAGAAATCTCAATGAAAAAAACCCTTATCGCTTTGGCCGCTCTCGGCGCAATGGCTGGTGTTGCACACGCCCAATCCACCGTGACCATGTACGGTATCCTCGACGCGAACATCAAGAGCTTGAAAACCAATGTTCTCGGCACTGGCGCTCAAGCCGGTACGATCCAAAACATGACGCAGGGCCGTATTGATTCCGACGGCCTGAACGGTTCGCGTTGGGGCCTGCGCCTCAGCGAAGACCTCGGCGGCGGCCTGGCTGCGGTTGGTAACCTTGAGAGCGGCCTTGACATTTCCACCGGCGCTTCCGGACAAGGCGGCCTGCTGTTTGGCCGTCGCGCTAACGTCGGTCTGACCAGTGGCTTCGGTACCGTGACCCTTGGTCGCAACTCCACCTCCTACGATGACGTGTCTTCTGACCACGCCATGATGGGCGGCACGATTTTCGATCCATCGTACCCATTCGTCGCGTTCACCCAGGCTCAGATTCAAGGTATTGCTGCACCGACCGTTGCAACATTGGCACCTTTCGTTGGAAATCGTCCCGGTGCTTGGGTTGGTTACAACCAGCGCATGAACAACAGCGTGAAATACATCAGCCCTAACTTCAGCGGTTTCAGCGGTTCCGTAATTTATGGCTTCGGTGAAGACAAAACAACAGCCGTCGGCGCCAGCAGAAGCTATGGAGCTAACCTGAAGTACGCCAACGGCCCTCTGCTGGTTTCCGGCGGCTACCAGTCTGACGGATTTTCACGCACCGTTCTCGGAGCTGGAAACAAGCCTGCATTGGAAAACACCCTGCTGAACGTCGCTTACGACTTTGGCGTGGCAAAAATCGGTGCAGGTTTCAACCGTGCGAAGTTCAAAGACATCCTCGCTACTGGTTCACTGGATGCTCAGAAAGAATACAGCTTGAGCGTTGCCGTGCCACTGGGCGCTACGACCCTGAGCGCTGGTTATGCGCAATCTAAAGGCGACACCCTCGGCAAGAGCTCCGGCTTTGGTGTCCAGGCTCTGTACTCTCTGAGCAAGCGTACGACTCTGTACGCTGGCGCCCAAAGCACCAAGGCTTATGACAATGTTGTTAACGCTGTTCAGATTTTGTCCCCAGCCAGCAGCATCAGCCGTACTTCGGTGTACGCTGCCGGTATTCGCCACACGTTCTAATTTGAAGCTGGCTTGACGCCAGTTTTGAATGTGAATCCAAAAGCCGTTTCGGGGAAACCCGGGGCGGTTTTTTTGCTGAAAGCCGCATGCTGTGCTGGCAACAACTTTTAAACAATTTTCTGGAATTTGCTGCACCGCCACGGCTGGTAGACAAGCTCACACCCGACAAGCGCCATTCCCAAAGCGATCCTGCTGCGCAGGACGAGTGAAAAAATCTCTCCGCACAGCTTGCCGAAATCCGCCAGGACTAAGCGCAAGGCAAAACCATCAAGCTGATGGTTCAGGACGAGGCGCGCTTTGGGCGCATCTTGGACGTGCCGCAGGTGCTGGGCTCCCAAGCCGCTACACCCGGACTGCCAACCCATGCTGACGCACGGAATACACCTATGAGCCACTTGCAGAATTCCCGCGAATTCGGCTTGGAGATTTTCGTAGGTACATTTAAATTTTCAACTTCAAGGTCCGAGCGGCACTTTGACTCGATTT
>JAYWDL010000438.1:0-3398 GCA_043779865.1 Polaromonas sp. | reverse complement strand
TGGAGCAGTCCCATTATTTGCAGGTAACCACGGTGCTGCCCGCCGGCCTGGTGGCCAATGCCATTGCCGTTCAGGAGGCCAACCGCCAATACCAGGAGCGTGCGCTGGCGCGCGGCGGTTTGCGCAAGATGTACATCGGCACCCTCACGCTCAGCCTTTTCCTGGCGGTGTTTGGCGCGGTGCTGCTGGCCGTGATCCTGGGCAACCAGCTGGCCAAACCCCTGCTGCTGCTGGCCGAAGGGGTAAAACAGGTCGCCCAGGGCGATCTGACACCCAAGGCCGCGCTGCAGGGCAAGGACGAACTGGGCGGGCTGACGCGCTCATTTGCCGACATGACGCAGCAGCTGGCCGATGCCCGCTCGGCGGTGCAGCACAGCATGAGCCAGGTCGATGCCTCCCGGGCCAACCTGCAAATCATCCTCGACAATCTCACGGCCGGCGTCATCGTGCTGGACGTGCGGGGGCGCCTCCAGTCGAGCAATCCGGGCGCCAGCCGCATCCTGCGCGCGCCGCTGCAGGATTACCACGGCAAGTCGCTCGGCGACGTCCCTGGCCTGGAGGTCTTCGCCAAGGATGTACTGGCCCAGTTCGCCGACTACCTCAGCAACAATGCGGCGCAAACACTGGCGCACTGGCAGCAGTCGTTTGAACTTCATGCCGCCGGGCACGGCGCCAGCGACAACGCCATCACGCTGATTGCGCGCGGCGCCAAAATGCCGGGCACTGAAGAGTATTTGCTGGTGTTTGACGATATTTCCGACATGGTGTCGGCCCAGCGCGCACAGGCCTGGGGCGAAGTGGCGCGCAGGCTGGCGCATGAAATCAAGAATCCGCTCACCCCAATCCGGCTGTCTGCGGAGCGCCTGGAGATGAAGCTCACAGGCAAGGTAGGCCCGACCGAGCAGGCGCTGCTGACCAAATCGGTTAAAACCATCGTCGACCAGGTGGACGCCATGAAGCGGCTGGTCAACGAATTCCGCGACTATGCCCGCCTGCCCGACGCCCATCTCATTCCCGTGGACCTCAATGCGCTCATCAATGATGTGCTGCAGCTCTACCATAGCGACCACACAGGCCCGGTGGTGCCGGTGATTGCCGAGCTTGACCCGAGCGCCCGGCCCATTCTGGGCGATGCCCAGCTGCTGCGCCAGGTCATCCACAACCTGCTCCAGAATGCGCAGGATGCCCAGGAGGGCAAGGCAGATGCCCGCGTTACCCTCAGGACAGACTACTCGGACACCTTGAACCGGGTGCGCTTCACCGTGCGTGACAACGGCGCAGGCTTTCCCGAGCACATCCTCAAGCGCGCTTTTGAGCCCTATGTCACCACCAAGGTCAAGGGCACCGGTCTGGGGCTGGCAGTTGTCAAGAAAATTGCCGATGAGCACGGCGCGCGCATCGATATTTCAAACCGTGTCGCCGAAGGTAGCGTGCAGGGCGCGCAAGTATCGTTATCATTTGCGGTGGCGACTTGACAGGTTCGGACCCGCGCCGACTCGAAAAAACCTCAACATCGACCTCACAATCGTCAACAACAGTCAGGGCAGCAATTCAATCATGGCAAATATTCTGGTGGTCGATGACGAGCTGGGCATACGCGACCTTCTTTCAGAAATTCTCAATGATGAGGGGCATCAGGTCGATCTGGCTGAAAATGCCGCTCAAGCCCGTACCGCTCGCGCCCTTGCCCGGCCCGATCTGGTGCTGCTCGATATCTGGATGCCCGACACCGATGGCGTGACGCTGCTCAAGGAGTGGTCGTCCAGCGGTCTGCTGACCATGCCCGTCATCATGATGAGCGGCCATGCCACCATCGACACGGCGGTCGAGGCCACCAAAATTGGCGCGATGGCATTCCTGGAGAAACCCATCACGCTGCAAAAACTGCTCAAGGCCGTCGAGCAGGGGCTTTCCAGAACAGCCGCCCGTTCGTCCAGCGCTGTCTACACTGCCGTGCCCATGGCCGACTTCACCCCCGAGGTCATCATGGCCGGCAGCGTCCTGACGGCATCAATTGACAGGGGGCCGCAGGCGACCCAGAGTTTTTTACTTGAAAAACCGCTGCGCGACGCGCGCGACGAGTTCGAAAAAGCGTATTTTGAATTCCACCTGGCCAAGGAAGGCGGCTCGATGACCCGCGTGGCCGAAAAAACCGGTCTGGAGCGGACCCATCTGTACCGCAAATTAAAGCAACTGGGCGTTGACCTCACGCGCGGCAAGCGCGGCGCTTGAATTTGAAGCCTAACCGCGGCAAAAACGGCCATCTTGCTGATATATAATCGTGTGCTCAGGCCCGGTAGCTCAGTCGGTAGAGCAGAGGATTGAAAATCCTTGTGTCGGTGGTTCGATTCCGCCCCAGGCCACCAGTTAAGCCCTTGCAAGCATTGGAAACCCCGCTATCAATTTGGTAGTGGGGTTTTTTCTTGCCTGTCCCATGTAGCCACCATGTAGCCATCAGTACAGTTTTTTGCACCGTGTAGCCACTACCAGACGAAAAAAAGCCCGCTCGGCGCGGGCTGGGGTGGTTTTTTTGAACCTATTACGCTGCGATTAACTCTGGTTTTTCGGCTTGGGCTATTGAGCTCCACTTGTGGTTGCTCTCTTTGGCCACAATCTGCTGGTTAACCAGACGTTCAACAGTATTTATCCTCTCGATGACTTCAGTTATCTTGCCGTCACCATTGAGCCGTTCTAATACAAGCATTCGCAGCATGACATCAGCCGCTTTTGGAACTTTGCCGGTACGCTCCCATAAGCTTATCGCTTGTTCCGTCACGCCGTGCATGTTGGCAAAGCCCTGCTGAGACAGGGACAGTATTGTTCGCAGAAAGCGAAACTCTTTCCCCGTCAGCTTCCCAACTTTATTGGCCAAATCGGTGGCAAGCAACTCATGCAAACCATCTGCGTCATCAATAGACACCGCTTTGCCGTATGGCGTGCTTACGACGTTGAAGCCGTTTTCCAGCCATACGTTGTTAAGCCCGCTTTCGGTGTAGTGGTACATCTGAATCTCCGTTTAATTAAATCAATATCACTGTTACGACCAGCAAGTTCGGGTTGTCATCATCAAGCGCAACCACTGCAGCGCAATTTCGACCGGCGACATACAACTCCATGCGGCATTCCAAACTACCTTTTGAAGGGTTCGGCTCGGGTGTTCTTCGAAGTAAGCCGCATCGAAGGATTTCGTACACCTCGTTGGTCGTAATCTTTCGTTCTTTCATCCGCGTTTTAGCGTGTATCAGAAGAAAAATTGCCGCCGAATCCTTCGCTACAGTCCTGATATGCCTCTGCAATTGGGTGATTGACTTGGCCCCACAAACCGCGTAACCCATAAAAAGTATGCCCTACTGTAACGTTAAGGAATGATTGTGGCGAACTATTTTTCTCAAACCCCT
>JAYWDL010000437.1:0-3417 GCA_043779865.1 Polaromonas sp. | reverse complement strand
ATCTCCCTCAACCCCTCCCACTCACGAGCGTTTTGCCGGTCCGCTGGACTGGCGCAAGCTGGTCGAATGGCTGAGTGTTGATGGCGTCATCAGCAGCGCCGAGGCGCAGCGCACCATTGCCCGCTGCTCACAGGCGCAAAGCGCCCAGCATCCCCTGATCAGGCTGGCCAGCGTTGGCATGACGCGCGTGGCCGACGGCAAGCCGCTCGATATCGAGATCATCAGCCAGTGGCTGGCTGGCCGCGCGGGCCTGAAGTATTTGCGGATTGACCCGCTCAAGGTCGATGTGGGCAAGGTGGCTGACAGCATGTCGGCTGTGTATGCCGAGCGGCACAAGGTGCTGCCGGTTCAGGTCACGCCGCATGAACTGGTGATTGCCACGTCCGAGCCTTTTGTGACCGGCTGGATATCGGAAGTGGAGCGCCAGTCAAAGCGCAGCGTACGTCTGGTCGTGGCCAATCCGCTGGACATTACCAAGTTCACCGCCGAGTTTTTTGCGCTCGCCAAATCGGTCAAGGCCGCGCTCAAATCAAGCGGCGGCTCAGGCTCGGCCAGTTTTGAGCAACTGGTCGAGCTGAACAAGAGTAACAAGCAGCTGGACGCCAATGACCAGGGTGTCGTGCGGGTGGTGGACTGGCTCTGGCAATACGCCTTTGACCAGCGCGCCAGTGATATTCATCTGGAGCCGCGGCGCGAGCAGGGCGTAATCCGTTTTCGCATTGACGGCATCCTGCACCCGGTCTATCAGCTGCCCATGGGCGTTCATAACGCCATGACGGCGCGCATCAAGCTGCTTGGCCGCATGGATGTGGTCGAAAAACGCCGGCCACAGGACGGACGCATCAAAACGCGCAATCCGCGCGGCGACGAAATTGAAATGCGCCTGTCCACCCTGCCGACGGCGTTTGGAGAAAAAATGGTGATGCGTATTTTTGACCCCGACACCACGGTCAAGAACCTGGATGCACTGGGTTTTTCGCAGCACGACGCCGAGCGCTGGGAACAGCTGGTCAAGCGCCCCCATGGCATTGTGCTGGTGACCGGCCCGACCGGTTCGGGAAAAACCACTACGCTGTATTCAACGCTGAAACGGCTTGCCACCGAGGAGGTGAACGTCAACACGATCGAAGACCCGATCGAGATGATCGAGCCCGCGTTCAACCAGACGCAGGTGCAGCCCATGCTGAATTTTGGCTTTCCGGAGGGCCTGCGCGCGCTGATGCGGCAAGACCCGGACATTCTCATGGTGGGCGAGATCCGCGACATGCAAACAGCAGAAATGGCCGTGCAGGCCGCGCTGACCGGTCACCTGGTGTTTAGCACCCTGCATACCAACGATGCGCCCTCGGCGGTTTCACGCATGATGGAACTTGGCGTGCCGTCTTATCTGCTCAACGCGACCTTGCTGGGTGTGCTGGCCCAGCGGCTGGTGCGAACGCTGTGCAGCAATTGTCGCCAGCCCGACGAAAGCGCCAGGCGTGAAACGCTGGCAGAACTGGTTAAACCCTGGCAGATTACCGGCGGCTACCGGCCTTACAAGCCGGTGGGCTGCGTGGATTGCCGAATGACAGGGTTCCGGGGGCGAATGGGTTTGTACGAGTTGCTGACGGTCACTGAAGGCTTCAGGGAGAAAATTTCAAAAGATCCCGATATGGACGCGTTGCGCCGCCAGGCGATCAGCGAAGGAATGCGCCCGTTGCGGCTGGCGGGCGCCCTGAAGGTGGCAGAAGGCCTCACGACGATCGAGGAAATTCTTGCCACCACGCCGCCCCTGTCCTGACGGGTTGGCTGGCTGGCAATAGCCTGCTTGCGGTTGAAATTTACGGGCACAACCGTAGCGTCTGGAATAGCGTCTAGGGGTAAGCCCGATGTAGGTGAAAGCCACATACCTTGTTCCGGCCTTTGAATGCACAATCCACCGATTCATTCTTTATAGAGGAGACAAACCGTGAATATCAAAAGTCAAAAAGACTTTTTTTCAGGGCTCATGTTCATGGGCATCGGGGTGGCGTTTGCTTGGGGTGCAACGACCTACAACGTGGGTGACGGCGCCCGCATGGGGCCTGGCTATTTCCCGCTTTATCTGGGTATCCTGATGACCGTTCTGGGCGCCGCCATTACTTTCAAAGCACTGGTGGTCGAGACCTTCGGTGGCGACAAGATTGGTAAATGGGCCTGGAAGCCGCTGTTTTTCGTCATTCTTGCCAACCTGGTTTTTGGTGTTTTGCTGGCGGGTTTGCCTTCGATCGGGCTGCCGGCCATGGGCATGATTGCGGCCATTTATGCCCTGACTTTCATCGCCAGCATGGCGGAAACCGGCTGGAAGGTCAAGAACACCTTTATCCTGGCCACCATATTGGCGGCGGGCAGTTACGTGGCTTTCGTCATGGCGCTGAAGCTGCAGTTTGTGGTGTGGCCCACCTTCATCACCGGCTAAGGAGAATAAAAAATGGAATTAATTCAACATCTCTCGCTGGGTTTTGGTGTGGCGTTCACGCCCATCAACCTGCTTTACTGCCTCGTCGGCTGTGTTTTGGGAACGCTGATTGGTGTGTTGCCTGGCATTGGCCCGGTGGCCACCATTGCCATGCTGCTGCCCGCTACCTATGCGCTGCCGCCCGTGTCGGCGCTGATCATGCTGGCCGGGATCTATTACGGCGCCCAGTATGGCGGCTCTACTACCGCCATTTTGGTGAATTTGCCGGGAGAATCCTCATCGGTTGTCACCTGTATTGACGGCTACCAGATGGCCCGGAAAGGCCGAGCGGGGCCTGCACTGGCCGCAGCCGGCCTGGGTTCGTTTTTTGCCGGTTGCGTCGGTACCCTGATTCTGGCTGCCTTCGCACCACCGCTGACCGAACTGGCCTTCAAGTTTGGACCGGCAGAATATTTTGCATTGATGATTTTGGGCCTGATTGGCGCCGTGGTGCTGGCTTCCGGCTCGCTGCTCAAGGCGATTGCCATGATTGTGCTGGGCCTGCTGCTCGGCCTGGTCGGCACCGACGTGAACTCGGGTGTCGCCCGTTTCAGCTTTGATATTCCGGAACTGACCGACGGCATTGGCTTTGTGGTGATTGCCATGGGTGTGTTCGGCTACGGCGAGATCATCAGCAACCTGGCGCAGCCTGAGCATGAGCGCGAAGTGTTCACGTCCGGGGTGAAGGGACTGTGGCCTACCAAGCAAGATTTCAAGGACATGACGCCAGCGGTGCTGCGCGGCACGTTCCTGGGCTCGGCGCTTGGCATTCTGCCCGGTGGCGGCGCCTTGCTGGCGGCCTTTGCGGCGTATGCACTTGAAAAGAAAATCAAGATGAAACCGGGTGAAGTTCCCTTCGGCCAGGGCAACATCCGTGGTGTTGCTTCACCCGAGTCGGCCAACAACGCCGGTGCGCAAACGTCGTTCATTCCCTTGCTCAC
>JAYWDL010000436.1:0-9688 GCA_043779865.1 Polaromonas sp. | reverse complement strand
GCCGACCATGTGATTGACATGGGGCCGGGCGCGGGCATTCACGGCGGGCGCGTGATGGCGCAGGGCACCTATGAAGAAGTCAAGGCCAACCCCGATTCACTGACCGGCAAGTATCTGGCGCGAACGCTGAAGATTGCCGTGCCGGCGCGCCGCACGCCGTGGCTGCCGGTAGTCAAAAAGGCCGACCCGTTTGCCGCCCGGAAGCCCTCGCGCTTTCCCCCCAGTCCCGCCGCCGAACGCCGCGCCGCACGTGAGGCGGTGCACCAGGCCACGCTGGGCGACATGCAGGCCCTGCGCGTGATTGGCGCCACGGGCCACAACCTCAAAAACGTCAGCGCCGAGTTTCCGGTCGGCCTGTTGACCTGCGTGACCGGCGTGTCGGGCTCGGGCAAATCGACGCTGGTGAACGACACGCTTTACGCCGCCGTCGCGCGCACGCTGTACCGCGCGCATGAAGAGCCGGCCGCGCATGAAAGCATCGAAGGCATCGAGCACTTCGACAAGGTCATCAACGTAGACCAGTCGCCGATTGGCCGCACGCCGCGCAGCAACCCGGCCACCTACACCGGCCTGTTCACGCCGATTCGCGAGCTGATGGCCGAGATGAACACGGCGCGCGAACGCGGCTACGGCGCGGGGCGTTTTTCCTTCAACGTCGCCGGCGGGCGCTGCGAAGCCTGCCAGGGCGACGGCATGGTGAAAGTCGAAATGCACTTTTTGCCAGACGTGTATGTGCCGTGCGATGTGTGCAAGGGCCAGCGCTACAACCGCGAAACGCTGGAAGTGCAGTACAAGGGCAAGAACATCGCGCAAATCCTGGACCTCACGGTCGAGACCGCCGCCGAGTTCTTCAAGGCCGTTCCCACCATTGCGCGCAAGCTGCACACGCTGCTGGATGTGGGCCTGAGCTACATCAAGCTGGGCCAGGCGGCCACGACGCTGTCGGGCGGCGAGGCGCAGCGCGTCAAGCTGGCGCTGGAACTGAGCAAGCGCGACACCGGCCGAACGCTCTACATCCTGGACGAGCCGACCACCGGCCTGCATTTTGCCGACATTGATTTGCTGCTCAAAGTGCTGCACCAGCTGCGCGACGCGGGCAACACCATCGTCGTGATCGAGCACAACCTGGACGTGATCAAGACCGCCGACTGGCTGATCGACATGGGGCCCGAAGGCGGCGCGGGCGGCGGCGCCGTGGTGGGCGTCGGCACGCCAGAAGACATTGCCGCCAATCCTGACAGCTTTACGGGGCGGTACCTGGCGCGGCTGCTGGAGGCTTGAAATATGATTTTGTGCATCGCCTGTCTATTCGTTGTGAATGCCAAAGGAGCTTGTGATGTCCGGGGTTAGTTCAATTTCAGTGTCTGGCTACAAGTCCATCCGCGAGTTAAAAGATTTCAAGCTCAATAACCTGAACGTGCTGATTGGCGCCAACGGTGCGGGCAAAAGCAATTTCATCAATTTGTTTCGCTTGCTCAATGAGATGTATGAGCAGCAGTTGCAACTCTACGTGCAAAAGCAGGGCGGGCCGGATTCACTGTTGCACTTTGGGCGGGGTACGAGCGAGCGGTTGCATGCCGAGTTTTATTTTTCAGCGAATGGCTACAAGTTTGATCTGGTGCCCACTTCGGATAACCGTCTAGTGTTTGAGCGTGAGCAAAGCTGGTTCAAAGGTGTTTTTTACCCAAAACCTTCAAGCGCAACGCTGGGGACCGGTCATGCCGAATCGCATTTAAAAGACGCCCAGGATGGTTACTCGCCTTATGTGCGCGGATCAGTCAGCAACTGGCGCGTCTATCACTTCCACGACACCAGCGACACCGCCAAGGTCAAGCAACGCCACGCCGCAAATGACAACCTGCGGCTAAAGCCCGATGCCGCCAATCTGGCCGCCTACCTGCGGATGCTCAAGGAAAAGCACAAGCCGGAATACCAGCGAATCATCGAAACGATCCGCCTGGTCATGCCTTTTTTTAATGATTTTGTGCATCGCCCCGGCGATCCCGAGTATGTGGAACTGGAATGGAGGCAAAAGGGGAAACCCGATACCCCGTTCAAGGCGCATATGTTGTCAGACGGCAGTTTGCGCTTCATTTGCCTGGCCACCCTGCTTTTGCAGCCGGTGTCATTGCTACCTGATACCCTTTTGATTGATGAACCCGAACTTGGCCTGCATCCCTACGCCATCACCGTCTTGGTTGATATTTTCAAACAGGTGGCGGAAGACAAGCAATTGATTGTCTCCACCCAGTCGGTCGAACTGGTGAACGGGCTGTCGCCGCAAGACGTGATTGTGGTTGACCAGGAAGATGGCGCCTCGACGTTCCGGCGCTACACCGAAGATGAATTGTCGGGCTGGCTTGCAGAGTATTCGATGGGCGAAATCTGGAAGCGCAACATCCTCGGCGGAAGACCCTGACATGGTGGAAGTCATCGTCTTCGCCGAAGGGCCGACCGAGGAAAAGTTCATCAAGCAAGTGGTGGCGCCCGCGTTGCGTCATTTGCAGGTCTTCCTGAAACCTCAAACATTAAATACCTCACAGACCGCAAAAGGCGGTGCAGTCACATTCGACCGGTTGAAATTCAATGCGAGGAACACGCTCAGACAGCATCCCGATGCGGTGTTAAGCACCTTTCTGGATCTCTACGCGCTGGACACAGATTTCCCCGCATTTCAAGAAGCCAGGAAAAAGCCAGATGTCTATTCACGCGTCACTTGTCTTCAGCAAGGAATGAATGAGGCTATCGCGGCTTATGTGCAATGTCGGCCTGATCGCTTTGTGCCGCATATTCAGCCGCATGAATTTGAGGGCTTGCTGTTCTCTGATGTGCAAGCGTTGAGTGCCGTGGAACCGACCTGGGCAAAGAGCCTCCCCATGCTGACAAAGATACGTGCCTCAGTCGATACGCCCGAGCATATCAATGATGGTTACGAAACCGCACCGTCCAGGCGGCTGGAAGGCTTGCTGCATCCCAAGTACAAAAAGACCACGCACGGCCCAAGGGCTGCTGAGCGCATTTCACTGGAAGTCATCGAAAGAGAATGCAAGCACTTCAAAAAATGGATGGATGCCTTGAGAAGTTTGGCAACACCATCGTCGTAACGAGAAAATTTACATGATTTAAGGCTTTTTCGCACGGCTGGCGGGCGCAAGCCGCTATGTTTTTAATAGCTATTGCTTAAAACCTGTATGCGTATGACTGGCTTGCAGTTGCGCTAGGTTGCGTCTCAGCTAGCCTGCCACCAGCGCACGCAATCGGCTCAGCGCGGATGCCACCGTATTGCCATGCAGGGCGATGGCGTCCAGGATTTCGCCGGGCGTGCGAGTGTCGCGCTCCACCCTGGCGCGGGGATTCACGGCTTTCAGGTCAAACGTCGTGGCGTCGATCACATCGGCTTTGTTTTGCGCTTCGCGCCCGGCCTTTTCGGTAGCGGCCAATTGCTCGCGACAGGCGGCCAGCTTCACCTCATCGCCTTTCTTTTTCAGCGCGCCTATTTCCTCCTTGAGCGCCACCGCCTTATTTCTGAACTGTTCCACCTCGGCCAGATGCGGCGCCATGTCTTCGCGCGCCCTGGCGCGGCGGGCGGTGAAATCCACCGTCCACGAAAAATCGCTGTTCGCATCCAGCGTGCCGCGCTGCGCCAGCAGGCGGGCCAGCGTCGGAAAGGGCTTGCCGGCGTTGCCCTCCTGCGCCTGCCAGTCGCCCACCAGCGTGGCGGGCAAGGCGGCATCGTCCAGCACTTCAAACTGCGGCCCCCAGCCAAACTGGCTCAGCGTCATCGGCGTTTTCTTGCCCACCTTGACGTGCGACAGGTCGTAGTACCAGATGCGTTCGGTCTTTTGGCCCTTGGTCATGAACAGCAAATTCGTCTTGACGCCCGCGCCTGCGGTGGAAAACACGCCGCCCGGCAGGCTCACGATGCACCACAGATCGCATTCATCGAGCAGCTTGCGCTTGGTCTCGACAAAGGCGCTCTCGTTGGTGCGAAACAGCAAGCCCTCGTCCAGCACCACGGCGCAGCGGCCGCCCGGCTTGCCATCAAGCGCCGGTTTCAGGTCGTCCAGGATGTGCTGCATGAACAGCACCTGGGTCGAGCTGGTTTCAAAGCTATAGTTCTTCTGCGCCTCCTTGCCTTCCTTGCCGCCAAAAGGCGGGTTGGTCAGGATCACGTCAAAGGTGGCTGGCGCCTGCTCAAAAAGCGCGTCGTAAGTGGCGGCGCCCGACAGCGTGTTGCCGTGCCACAGGTTGGGCTGGTCGATGCCGTGTAGCACCAGATTGGCCAGCGCAATCGGAAACACCAGGTTTTCTTTCTCGCGGCCGAAAAACGTGTCGTGCTTGAGCCGCTCCAGCTCGGTGCTCGGCACCGCATCGCCCAGCTTGCGCGCCATCAGCTCGTAAGCCTGCGCCAGAAAACCGCCCGTGCCGCAGCAAGGGTCGTACACCGTCTCGCCCGGCTGCGGGTCGGCGATGCGCACCATGGCGCGCACCACTTCGCGCGGCGTGAAGAACTGGCCGCCGTCCGAGTTTTTCTCGCCCATTTTCAGCAGCAAATCCTCGTACACCTGCGACAGGGTGAAAAAATGCTGGTCGTCGATGTGGTCGGTGTGGATGTCGTTGACCTTGTCCAGGATGTCGCACAAATTGGTTTCCGAGTCGACCCGCACCCGCTCCACGGCGGACATGATGCGGCCAATCACGCGCTGCTTCGGGCTGGCCGCCGGGTTGGGCCGGCCATCTGGCAGCATGTCCAGGCTGTGCAGGTAGGGCAACAACTCCTTGTTGAGGAAGGCGAACAGGTCGCCGACCTTGGCCTTGAGTTCATCGCGCTTCCAGCCCACCGGCTGGCCTTCGGGCGTCAGCGCGCCGCTCTCGGGCTTGAGCGGCGCGGCCCAGTCCTGCCAGCGGTAGGGTGCGCGCAAGGCGGGCGTGAACAGGTTGCCCTGGGCCTCGGCCGACTCGCGGGCGCGCTCCTCCTGCGCGTCCAGAATGCGCAGGAACAAAATCCAGGTCAGCTCGGGCACGTACTGCAAGGCGCTGGCGCAGTTGGAGCGCCGCATGATGTCGCAGATCGACTTGACGAAGCTCGACAGCGACTGGGTGGAGGCGATGGACTTGGGGGCTTTAACAGCCTTCGGGGGTTTGATCTTGGTAGCCATGGTCACGGTTTTTTATTTTCCAGCTTCTTTTTTGCTGTTTCCAGTTTCTGAATACTTGCACCCGGCGTGGGCAAAGCTTCGGGCATGGTGCCGCCCAGATCCTGAATGGTCTGGCGTACTTTTTGACCCACTTCCAGGTGGGTGCGGTTGGCCTGTTGCTTGCTGCTTGCTGCTCACCTCATCGCGCCTGAGCTTGTCTTCTGCCTGCGTGGCGCGGAACAAATTGGCGGCCAGTTCAGTGCTGCCCATGTTGTCCAGAATTTTCTGACTCTTCTTGAGCCCCTTGCGGGCATGGATGTCCTTGGCCGACAGTCCACCGTACAAGCCACGGTAGCCGTGGTCCTGAAAAATGGCGTAATCCAGCGGTGTTTCCACACCTGCATCCTTGGCGGCGGCTGCCAAATATTTGTTGTGGCTGGCCAGTTCATTGCGAATGGCCAGGCGCTTGTCGTCTTCGCTGAGTTGTCCAAATTTGGCGTTATCGGCCAACTCTTGCCGCCGGGTCTGCATGGCAAAGTAGGTTTGACCGTTGGCGATAACCGGTTTGCTCGGGTCACCGTTCTGAACGATCAGGTAACAGGCGTATCGGGTCAGGCGGACATCAGGCACTGGACGCTGTGCGTTAGAGCCAATGGTGACCATTCTGGTGACCTCACCGAAATGGTCTTCGATGGGCTGATTTGACTGCTGGCAAGCGATGCGGGCTTTTTCCACGACTTGCATGAAATTTCGCCAGTCTTGGTATTCCAGCACCGGGGCCAACTCGCGCGCCATCCAAGTTTCGTTCCCATCTTCATCGACATGGCGAATGCCCTCAAAGGTGGCGTGATGCTGGGTTTCAATTTGTTTATTTGTCACTTTGGGTAGCTCCAAGATTCAGATGCACAGATAGTTATTCGAGCGTTAAGGCGTAAACCGGGTAAAAAGCCGCTGGTCCCAGATGACTTGTTGACTCGGCGCGACCTGCAGCCGGCTGGCATCGGCATGCAGCGGATTGATGAGCGCATTGCATTCGAGCCGGGCCACGATGGACGGAACGACCAGCATGACGCATCTGGCCTCCCGCAGCCATTGGTCGCCAAAACGCCGGGCCACCGAAGGGTCGTCGCCATCCCAGCCAGCCGGCAGCGACTGCGCATCATGGCGCTCGATGGCCAGGCTTTCAGGCACTTCGGCCACCACACAGGCATGCGTCGCCGGAATGCGGCCAATGTTGGCATGCACCAGGATTTCGAGCATGGCGCAGGCGTAGCTCAGCGAAGCGTAAATGACGGGGCGGCCGGGACTGTTCCAGCGCCCGCCGACCATGGCGGCCCCGGTGCCGTCCCAGATCAGGTGCCGGCTGTCGGCGATGCGGTAAACCTGCATCAGGCGGCAAGGCCGTAATAGAGCTTCCAGAGCAGTTCCTCGACCCGCCGCGCGCCCAGCTCGGTCATGGACACGTCGAGCGGCGTGCGGCCCTGCAGCATGGGATGCGGCGCGCTCAGGAAGGCGCGGGCGTCGTCTTCGGAGTTCCACACATACTCGGCTGTGGCAAAAATGCGGGCCAGCCGTTCGGCCCGCCCGGACTCGTCCGCCGTGAGCGTGCCGCGCCGGCGCTTGTAGGTGGCTTCGGGAATGATGCGGTAGAGCAGCCGCTTGCGGTCTTCGCCCGTGAGGAGCACCCGGTCCACGCTGGCTTTCAGCGCGTCCTTGGGCAAGCCGTGGGCCACCCGGTCGTCCAGTTCCGCAAACGAATGCGGAACCGGAAACAGCGCCATGACCAGGGCGATTTTTTCAGGGGTTACCAGTACCATGACGCTCCTTCAAGTATCAATTGATACCTGAATTATAAGTCGTCTGATACCAACACAGCATCGTCTTGCGCCGAAGACACCGGGCCGAACACGGCGGAAAGCAGGCGCGAGGGCAAGAGTTCAATTTCCGACAATTGAGTTTTAGCAGCTATACGAGCTTCTTCGACGGCTGCCAATTGGGTTTTTAGGTATGTGGCAATGCGCCGCTGTTCATCAATGCAAGGCAATGGAATTGGAATAGATGTGATAACGCCTTGAGCGATATTGCACATTGACTCATTGGCGCCCGAGGCGAAGTGCTCAATGTGCTTGCGTGCCGCACCAGAACGAAGCGCATAGAGCAGATAGCCCTTGTCTGCACGCTCAGTGTCGATGATCAAACGCAACGTTTTGTCTGAAAGAAGCCGAAACGGATAGTCTTTCTCGACGAGCACTACAGCGCCGACAAGCTCTTTCGTGTTGGCCCTTGAGATCAACAAATCGCCCCGCCGGATGCGGTGATGCTCTTCCGGCTTGTGATCGATTACGGCTTTCGCCTCTTCCGGCTTGAAGGCGGTCCAGCTGACGGCGCTCACTTTGAGCACGCCGAGTTCGTCGTCGCGTGCCAGTGCTTCTGATGTCTTAAAGCTTTTACCCGCCTCGAAACCGATCAAGACATCTCCAAGAGTGCTCTGTTTTTTCATACTTTTGATACCCCAAACAACCTCGTCTTCGCTTCCCGCATCACATCCACCGGCTTGCCCATAGACCGCAAGGCATTCAATCCGCCTGCGCGCTTGAACGCCGGCACTTCCCACAGCATGTTCGACTCCAGCGCCTCGGTGCCGCCCGCGCCGAACTGGTGGCCCAGGCCGCGCAGCACCACGGCGGCTTTCGCATCGACCGACACGAACCAGCTTTCATTTTTCATCAGGTAGGCGGCCTCGCGTTCCGGGCGCTTGAGCGCTTTTTCGCGGTAGCCGTAGTGGGCAAACAGATCGAAATGGTCACAGTCGCCCAGGCCCGCCAGTTCGCGCACGGTGTCGGGCGAGTAGTGCTCGCCGAGCAGGTGATTGATCAGGGCGCGGCGCTTTTGCGTCTCGACCCACAGGCTGCGCAACTCGGGCAGCGTGGCGGCCTCAACCAGCACGCGGGCAATCAGCCCGGCCCGGTACTCGTCCACCGGAATCGCCACGTCGCGCATCGCGCCGTCCACTTCGCGGCGCTGCAGGATGTAGCGGCCTTGCGGCGTGATGCTGACCGTCATGCCACCCACAATTTCGGGCAGCGGCAGCGGGTCGCCGCTGCCGCTGCCTCCTTTGTCGTCATCATCACCCGGTTTTTTAATGCGCGGCGCGGCGGCGGTGATGAAGTCGGTGCCAAACAGATCGGTGACGCCGGTGTAGTCGTAGAGCCAGAACTTGTATTTCTGCGTCGGCTCGTCAATGCGCGTGCCGCGCCCGACCATTTGGTAGAACAGGATGCTCGACTCCAGGTAGCGAAAGAACACCACGGCGTTCAGCCGCTCGATGTCCACGCCCGTGGCCAGCAAATCAACGGTGCAGGCGACAAAGCAGCGTTCGCTGGAGCCGCGCATTTGCCCGATCAGGTCGGAACCGCCCTCGGCGGTGCATTTGAAGGCGTAGTGGTCTTTGGGCGTTTGGCCTTTTTCCTGGCACCAGGCGGCGTAGAGGCGCTGCATTTGCAGGGCCACGCGGTCGGCATGAATGTCGCGGGTGCAGAAGATGATGACTTTTTGTTCCGGCCCGCCGTGCTCGCAAAGCCGCGCGAACAGGTCGGCGCACATGGCGGCGATGCGCTCGGGCAGCAAAATGTCGTCGTCGAAATTCCTGGCGGCGTAGTGCGTCTTCAGGTCATCGGCCAGCATGTATTGGCCGGTGCGGGCGTCGATGGGCTTGAGCGCCAGAATATCGCTGCGAGTGAAGGTCTTCCAGTCGATGGAGGGCTTGAGCTTGACGATTTCGCAGGCCGCCAGGTAACCGTCTTCCTGCGCCTCGATCAGCGTGTACTCATAAACCGGCTCGCCAAAGTAGGCGAGGTTGTTGGCGGTGATGTCGGCGTCGTCAGCCGTCTGACGTCTGGATTCGCGCAGCTGGCGCGGCGTGGCTGTCAGGCCGATGTGAACGGCATTCGGATTGCGCTTGAGCACTTCAGACCAGCGGCCCCAGGCGGAGCGGTGGCATTCGTCAAGGATGATGAACGAGAAGCTATCCGGCGGGTAGTGCCGGCTCAGGAAACTGGCATAACCGTCGTCGGCATCGTCCAGCCCCAGGGTCTGGTAGGTGGCGATGTGGATTTTGGCGTTTTTGGCGGCGTTGTCGCCGTGGTCGGTTTCGACGATGCGTACGCTGCCTTTGGGAAAGGCCTTGGCGATTTTTTCCCACGCCTGTTCGCGCAGGGCATCGCGGTCGCACAGAAAAAGCGCTGGTTTGGTCAGGCGCCCGGCTTCGTGCAGGCGCCACAGCAGGTTGGCGGCAATCACGGTTTTGCCGGCGCCAGTGGCCAGGCTGAGCAGCACGCGCACGGCCTCCTTGGCCTGTTCGCACAGCAGAATTTTCTCGAAAGCGGCGCGGATGGCGGCGTCCTGATAGTAGCGGGGTTTGTTGAAGGCGGCGCTGTCGGCCATGAACAGCATGGCGGCGCCGGGGGCGGAGATGTCCACGCCGGTGTCTTTGGAATAACGGGCGGTCAACGCATCATGGGTGGGAAAGTCGGGGAACGGATGCGGCCCGC
>JAYWDL010000435.1:0-3434 GCA_043779865.1 Polaromonas sp. | reverse complement strand
TGGCCTTGATTTCGACCAGCACTTCTCCGAACCTGGGGCCTTCCAGGTCCACGGTTTCAATGGTGAGGGGTTGGCCCGATTGCCAGGCTACGGCGGCTTTTGTTTTCATGGGATTCTTTTGTGGAAATGGTCAAGAGGGGCTGTGGCAAAACGAGTTTGACGCTCGCCGCAGGGCGCCAACCGGCGACTCTGGATTTTGTCTCATTTTGGGAAAGTGTGATGCGGAAGGTGGCACGAAAATCGGGCCATGTGCCAAGAGCGAAGGTTTCGCCCCCCGACAACCGTCCCATGGCATAGAACCCAGGTATCCCGAGTCATCAGTATGACGACAACCAGCCTGCGCCCGGTTCCTGGGCGCGCGTCTTTGTAGGGCCCCATTTCGACGCGCAGTTCAACAGCTTCAGGACAGAGTGTCTTTTAACAACTTCTGGTACGTCGAAAACATCCTGTTCTCCCACTTCAACGTACCTCTGTTCTTGAAAATCCTCAAATAGTGTCTGAATGAAGCGCCTTTCATCCACGGTTTGAGTGCTCCGACGAAGTGCACGATCTTGATCAGCGGGCCATCACCGCCTTCTTGATGCGGCAGCCGGTATCCGTGCTCTTCAATGTGCTGGTCGAGATGACGCTGGAAAATGTTGTAACCCTGATCGAGTTCAAGTTCTGGCTGGTCCCGCCAGTTGGGGTAGTAGGCATTCAGCAAATCCTGATCGCCGATAGCCTGCGCACCCATGTCCGCTACGTCTTTGATGGCTTGGGGAAGCACTGCAAAAATATCATCGGCCAGCTTTTGTTCCGGCTCGATCACCAGCAGGCCGCCGTTCAGGCGTGTCCAGTCAGCGTGAACCAGTCGGCCGGCAGGGACCGCCGACATATGCGGCTTGTCAAACAACTCATCCATATTGGCCAGAACGATCATGTCGCTGTCTACATAAACGAGCTTGCCGAATTCATGAAGCCCAAACAGATGCACCTTGTCAAAGGTGTGACCCCAGTGTCCGTTGCCCTCAATCATTTCCGTGGGGATCACTGTACTTTCGGGAATTCTCCGAACTATTATTCCGGCTCGCTCCAGCACCGGATCGATCTGTGGCGGAAGGTGCGCAGAGATAGCCGCTACGAACGGATGGTGCGTTCCCGATCTGCGAAGTGATTCATGTAAGGCAAGTACCCCCGGAAGATAGCTCTCGGTGCTCAGCAGGGTTATATAAGACCGCATGGTTCGTGCTTCCTCAAAATGTGTGTTTTCGGAAATCGGTCTGGCCGCCGTCACGCAGCACTTGCCAGCTGTATCTCACCAGCCTATAACACCCGGAGCGCTCATTTTGTAGGGCAATCTCCTGCATTGAGTCCCCGTATGTGAAGGTGTGCTTGCCGAGGTAAAAAACTGTTTGACAAGAGCTTGAAAAATTCAGAAAGAGGAGGCGAGAAGGCAGTGACTTGGCAGATCCCTAAAGCAGACTACAGAAGCCTTGTTTGTATCCCAAAAAAATACCGGGACTAACCCGGTATTTCAATACGCTACCGTTCATGAGGCGGTTGTTGCGCACCCTATCTCAGGCGCTAAAAAAGCTCTTCAGTTTGTCAGCCCAGCCTTCTTCGCTCGGCGAGTGCTTGGCCCCGCCTTTTCTGAGCGACTCGTCCAGCTCCTTGAGTAGCTTGCGCTGATGCTCCGTGAGCTTGACCGGCGTCTCAACGGTGATGTGGCAATAAAGGTCACCCGGGTAACTGGCCCGCACGCCCTTGATGCCCTTGCCGCGCAGGCGAAACTGCTTGGCGGCCTGGGTGCCTTCCGGAATGTCGATGGCAGCCTTGCCCGCCAGCGTGGGCACTTCGATTTCACCGCCCAGTGCGGCGGTGGTAAAGCTGATCGGCACCGCACAATGCAGGTCGTCGCCATCGCGCTCAAAGATTTCGTGCTTTTTCAGGCGTATCTCGATGTACAAGTCACCGGGCGGGCCACCGTTGGTGCCGGGCTCGCCGTTGCCTGTTGAACGAATGCGCATGCCGTCGTCGATGCCTGCGGGTATCTTGACTTCCAGCGTCTTGTTGTTTTTCGTTTTCCCTACGCCGTGACAACTGGTGCATGGCTCGGGAATAAGTTTTCCCGTACCTTTACACTGCGGGCAATTTTGCTGCACGCTGAAAAAGCCCTGGCGCATCTGCACCACGCCGTGGCCGTGGCATGTGGTGCAACTGACAACCTTGGTGCCGGGCTTGGCGCCACTGCCCCGGCAGGTACCGCAGTCGTCCCAACTGGGTACGCGTATCTGGGCTTCCTTGCCAGCGGCTGCGTCTTCAAGCGTGATTTCCATGGCATAGCTCAAGTCCCCGCCGCGATAAACCTGGCGGCCTCCACGCTGTGCGCCGCCACGCTGCTGGTTCGTGAAGACATCACCAAAAATATCACCGAAGGCTTCCGCAAAGCCGCCAAACCCTTCTGCACCTGCGGCGCCGCCGCGCATGTTGGGATCCACGCCGGCGTGACCGTATTGATCGTAGGCCGCCCGCTTGTTGCCGTCCGAAAGCATCTCGTAGGCCTCTTTGGACTCCTTGAACTTTTCCTCGGCCACCTTGCCGGAGTCACCCTGGTTGCGATCCGGATGGTGCTTCATCGCCTGCTTGCGGTAGGCTTTTTTGATGTCTTCATCGCTGGCGTTTTTTGGAACGCCGAGCGTATCGTAGTAGTCTTTTTTAGCCATGAAACTGCGTATTCAGTAATTAAAAATCTTGCGCTTGAAAACGCGAAAGCGGAACGCGGATTTAACTCCGTATTCCGCTTCGCTGCATGAAGGCCTGGCCCCCATCAAACGTCTCAGCCCTTCTTGACTTCTTTCACTTCAGCATCGACCACGTTGTCATCAGCCGGTTTGGTCTGAGTCTGCTCGGCGCCGGCCCCACCGGCCGCTTCGCCACCCGCCTGCGGCGCTTGCGATGCCTGCATGTCGGCGTACATTTTTTCGCCCAGCTTCTGGCTGGCTTCCATCAGGGCGGCGTTCTTCGACTCGATGGCGGCTTTGTCTTCACCTTTGAGTGCTTCTTCCATGTCCTTGATGGCGGTCTCGATTTTTTCCTTCTCGCCGCCGTCCAGCTTGTCGCCGTACTCGATCAGAGACTTCTTCACGCTATGCACCATGGCTTCGGCATTGTTTTTGGCCTGTACAAACTCGACTTTCGCCCTGTCGGATTCAGCGTTGAGCTCAGCGTCTTTCACCATCTGCTGAATTTCAGCCTCGCTCAAGCCGGAGTTGGCCTTGATGGTGATCTTGTTTTCCTTGCCGGTGCCTTTGTCTTTGGCGCCCACATGCAAGATGCCGTTGGCGTCAATGTCAAACGACACCTCAATTTGCGGCGTGCCGCGCGCGGCGGAAGGAATGCCTTCGAGGTTGAACTCGCCCAAAGCCTTGTTGCCCGACGCAATTTCGCGCTCACCC
>JAYWDL010000434.1:0-9725 GCA_043779865.1 Polaromonas sp. | reverse complement strand
CGTTGTCGCTTAACTTCTCAGACTGTGCTGCTGCGAAAGTGGCCGTGAGGCAAAGAGCAGCGGCCATGGCGGCAGTGCGACTCGGGCGATCAAATGCTGTTTTCATGCTTGTCTCTGAATTTGAAGGGCTTTAAAAATGTCTGACATTAAGACTTTATTGTGATCGGAAATTTTGGTTAATGGGGGAAACCCTGAATCTTGCGATTCCTGTAATCTTCGCGCACGCGCCATCCAGCTGTGCTCAACCTTCCCGCGCCTGGGCGGCAGCACGAAGCCCTTTTCGTCTGGGGTCATCCTGCGATCATCCGATTTGGTACCCTGGATGTAACCGGTTCCGTGTGAGAATCGGAAACTAAATTACAGGAACCCTTCATGACGCGTCGCGCCACCAAAATCGTTGCCACCCTTGGCCCCGCTTCCAGCGACCCTGTCCTGCTGGAGAAAATGATTCGCGCCGGCGTCAATGTGGTGCGCCTCAATTTCAGCCACGGCAAGGCGCAGGATCACATCAATCTGGCAGCTGTGGTGCGCGAAGTTGCCCAGCGCGCCGGCCGCGAAGTCGCCATCATGGCTGATCTGCAGGGACCGAAAATCCGTGTGGGCAAATTTGCCGAGGGCAAGGTGATGCTGGTGCCGGGCGAAAAATTCATCCTCGATGCTTCGCGCACCGAGCCCGGCGATATCAAGGGCGTCGGGCTGGACTACAAGGAACTGCCGCGCGATGTGAAGGCCCGCGACCTGCTGCTGCTGAACGATGGCCTGATCGTGCTGGTCGTTGATGCGGTGCGCGGCGAAGAAGTGCACACCACCGTCAAACTCGGCGGCGAACTGTCCAACAACAAGGGCATCAACAAGCAGGGTGGCGGCCTGACCGCGCCCGCGCTGACGGCCAAGGACATGGAAGACATCAAGACCGCGATGAGCTTTCAGGCTGACTATGTGGCGGTGAGTTTCCCCAAAAACGCCACCGACATGGAAATGGCGCGCCAGCTGTGCAACGTGGCGGCAGCGCCCTACAAGCACAAGCCTGGCCTGATTGCCAAGATTGAACGTGCCGAAGCGATCCCCAAGCTCGAAGAAATTTTGAAGGTGAGCGATGGCATCATGGTGGCGCGTGGCGACCTGGCGGTGGAAGTCGGCAATGCGGCCGTGCCAGCGCTGCAAAAACGCATGATCAAGATGGCCCGCGCCGCCGACAAGGTCGTCATCACCGCCACGCAGATGATGGAAAGCATGATCCTGAACCCGGTGCCGACGCGGGCCGAGGTCAGCGACGTGGCCAATGCCGTGCTTGATGGCACCGATGCAGTGATGCTCAGCGCTGAAACCGCCGCCGGCAAATACCCGCTGGAAACGGTGGAAGAGATGGCCAAGATCTGCGAGGAAGCCGAGAAAGCCGAGTACAAGGAACTGGAAGGCGATTTTTCAGGCAAGACCTTTAACCGTATCGACCAGTCGATTGCCATGGGGGCCTTGTTCACCGCCCACCATTTGGGTGCCAAGGCGATTGTGGCGCTGACAGACAGCGGATCAACGGCCTTATGGATGAGCCGCCATGACATCCGTGTGCCCATCTATGCCCTGACGCCGCATCTGGCCACCCAGCGCAAGATGGCGCTGTACCGCAATGTGCGGCCGCTGCTCATGGACACCAGCGCCGACCGCGACACCGCGCTGGACCAGGCCGAGGGCCATTTGCTGCGCCGCGATATCGTGCAAAGCGGCGATGTCTATGCCATCACCTGCGGCGAGCCGATGGGCGCGCCGGGCGGCACCAACATGCTCAAGATCTGCCGGGTGGCTTGATGCGGACAGAAGGCTGAGCCCCGCTGGGCGCGCATCCTGACGCCCATGCGCGGCCTGGTCTGAATCCATACGCCGCTGCCGTGCGTATAAAAGTGTTCCATGAACACCACCACTTCAAAATTGCCAAGACGATCGTTTTTCGCCATGCTGCCGGCGCTGCTCACGGCCTGCTCGGCCGTCGATCTGCTCAATGCCACCGTTCCGACCGACACTTACCGGCGTACGGATGGGCTGGCTTATGGAGTTGATCCGCGCCAGCGGCTGGACGTTTACCAGCCGCCCATTGGCGCCCTGAAAGCGCCGCTGGTGGTGTTTTTCTACGGCGGCAGCTGGTCTGCCGGGGAACGCGGTGACTACCGGTTCGTCGGTGAGGCGCTGGCGTCAAGAGGCATCGTCACGGTGGTCGCCGACTACCGCCTGAGCCCTGCATTTCGCTACCCGGCTTTCGTGCAGGACAGTGCCGGTGCCGTTCGCTGGGCGCTTGACCATGCAGCTGAGTATGGTGCTGACGAAAGCCGTGTTTTTGTCATGGGCCACAGCGCCGGCGCCTACAACGCCGCCATGGTGGCGCTGGACAGGCGCTGGCTGGCCGCCGAGGGCTTGACGCCTTCACGCCTGGCGGGCTGGATAGGCCTGGCCGGACCGTATGACTTCCTGCCAATTGTCGACACCCAAACTCAGGTCGCCTTCAACTGGCCCGACACACCCGCCACCAGCCAGCCGCTTGTCTATGCGTCGCAAGCCTCGCCTCCCGCGCTGTTGCTGGCTCCCGTGCATGACAGCGTGGTCAATCCCCAGCGCAGCACGGTCGCCATGGCTCAGCGGCTCAAGGCCAGCGGCGTGCGGGTCGAATCAGCCTTGTTTGACGGCGTCAGTCACGTTACTCTGCTGGCGTCAATGGCGCCTGTGTTGAGAGGACGGGCACCCGTGCTTGAGCGCGTAACGAATTTCGTGCAATCAGCTGGCTAACCATCCCATCCACCACCGCTGCGACCGTCCAGCAAAACCAGGCCGTCCACAGGGTGTGGCTCATGTAGTGGGCGCCGCGCAGTTGCTGCGCCAGGCCAAGAATGAAGCCGACCAGCATCGCCCCAGTAAACCAGCGCCAGGCAGTTTTTGGCAGCACATGCCTGAATGCAAAAAATCCACCGATAAAGGCAAAGCCTGCCGAGGCGTGGCCGGCCGGAAAGCAGCGGCCCGTGCCGCCATCTGCCACTCCCCAGGCCCAATGCGACACATGGCTGGCCACCCCGCCAAACTGCTGCAGGTCCCATGGGCAACTGGTATGGCTGTGGATTTTGATGGTTGACACCACCAGCAGGGCGACCAGCGTCGTCAATGCCAACTGCAGGCGGCGCGCAAATTTCAGCTGTTTCAGGGCGCCGAAAGGCCAGATGCTAGCGACCAGCAAAACCAGTTCGACCAGCCAGGGCAGAAGCCGGATGTCGTCATGCAGTACGCCGCGCCAGAGCCAGTGACTCTCAAACGCAAAACCGTTGGCAGAACCAACCCAGTTCGCCATGGCCAGATCAAGTCCTGAGTAATCCCAGGCCAGTAACAGCAAAAAACTGCTCAAGGTCCAGAAAAAAAGGCGAAACGGGGCGGCAAGTAAGGGATGTTGGGACAAAGACATGGAAAAAGACATCGGCTGGGTAACTGTACGCCAAGGTAGCTATCATGTCTTAAGTCACCCTTACAGGCGGGCAGATGCCTCAAAATACCGTACCAGTGTTCATGAAGCGGACGAACTGCCAGACGTTGATCCTTGCACGAACAGGGGCGTTGCTGCTCACCTTGAACCTGCCACCGTTCGTGGAAAAGCGCCACCGAGCCGACTCGCAAAGCGAACCTGAACGTGTCCCAACTGGTCTTATTTAACCTGAAAAGGCATGACTACCAACTCTCACTCAGTTGTTGGTCAAAGCCGAGGAACGAGAACAGCTGGCTGCCGACGTCGCCGCTGCAGGTCTGCGACGACGGTTCCAATCGCAACCTTACCGGTATGAATTCGTTTTTGCCGTCTACTGAGCGAATGGGCCTTGAAGCGCAAGATTGTCGGACGTGTCATGAACATTCTTGGTGGCAGCCTTGCGCGGCATGCTACCGCTACGCCGTTTACCTGTTGTTACCGCTGCTACCGCTTGTCTTTTGCAGCCCTTTCCTGAGCCAACAGACGTTTGGCAGACAGTAGAATGAATGGTCAGGTTATGTTGCGGTTAGCGCCCACCACAGTGTTAGCGCTGAGTGCGGGGCTTGCCCAACAAACCACCGTTTCGACAGCATTTTTAACTTTCAGGGGATTCAGATCATGGCACTCGTTTCGATGCGCGAGCTGCTGGACCACGCCGCCGCCAATGGCTACGGCATTCCAGCTTTCAACGTCAACAACCTGGAGCAGGTCACTGCCATCATGCAGGCGGCCGACGAGGTCAATGCCCCTGTGATCATGCAGGCCAGCGCCGGCGCCCGCAAATACGCCGGTGAAGGCTTTCTCAAGCACCTGATCCAGGCCGCTGTCGAGAGCTATCCGCACATTCCCGTCGTCATGCACCAGGACCACGGCCAGAGCCCCGACGTCTGCCAGGGCGCCATCAACCTGGGCTTCAGCTCGGTGATGATGGACGGCTCGCTGATGGCCGACGGCAAGACCATTGCCGACTACGACTACAACGTCGAAGTCACCCGCAAGGTCGTCGAAATGGCCCATGCCACCGGCGTGTCGGTCGAAGGCGAACTCGGCTGCCTGGGCAGTCTGGAAACCATGCAGGGCGAGAAGGAGGACGGCCACGGCACCGACGCGGTGATGACCCATGACCAGCTGTTGACCGACCCCGAGCAGGCGGCCGATTTCGTCAAGCGCACCCAGCTTGACGCGCTCGCGATTGCCATCGGTACCAGCCACGGCGCTTACAAATTTACCCGCAAGCCCACCGGCGATATCCTGGCCATCGAGCGCGTCAAGGAGATTCACCGCCGCATTCCCAACACCCATCTGGTCATGCACGGCTCGTCCAGCGTGCCGCAAGACCTGCTGGCCATCATCCGCGAATACGGCGGCGACATGAAGGAAACCTACGGCGTGCCGGTCGAAGAGATCCAGAAGGCGATCAAGTTCGGCGTTCGCAAGATCAACATCGACACCGATATCCGCCTGGCCATGACCGCCGCCGTTCGCAAGTTCATGGCTGAAAACCCAAGCAAATTTGACCCGCGTGAATGGCTCAAGCCGGCGACGGCCGCTGCCAGGGCGATCTGCAAGCAGCGCTACATCGAGTTTGGCTGCGAAGGCCAGGCCAGCACGATCAAGGGCCGGAGCCTGTCCGTCGTGGCGGCCCAGTATGCCAAGGGTGAACTGGCGCAAGTCGTTCATTAATCAAACGCCCGTGCCATCCGTTTCGCTGGATTGGCGATAATTCAAAGCCCGTGGTTGACTGCCCCAGTCGCACGGGCTTTTTTACTTTCCTACCTGCAGACCCGCATGACCACCACGACCCCCGCACTTCACACTTCGGCCTTGACTTCCCTGCCTCTGCTCGCACGCGGCAAGGTGCGCGACAACTATGCCGTGGGCACTGACAGGCTGCTAATGGTGGCCAGTGACCGCCTGAGCGCGTTTGACGTGATCCTGGGAGAGCCGATTCCCGGCAAGGGCGCGCTGCTGACGCAAATGGCGCTGTTCTGGTTCGACAAACTCGGCGCTATCTGCCCCAATCACCTTACCGGCGAAGCGCCCGAAAGCGTGGTGACGGCGGCGGAACTGCCCCAGGTCAGCGGCCGCTCCATGCTGGTCAAGCGCCTCAAACCCATTCCCGTCGAAGCCGTGGTGCGCGGCTACCTGGCGGGCAGCGGCTGGGTGGAATACCAGCAGACCCAATCGGTCTGCGGCGTGGCCCTGCCCGCCGGGCTGAAAAACGCCAGCAAATTGCCCGAACCTATCTTTACCCCCGCTGCCAAAGCCGAAGTGGGCGAACATGACGAAAACATCAGCTACGAGCAGGTGGTGAATGTCGTCGGACCCGAGCTGGCCGCGCAGATCAAAAAGCTCAGCATAGCGATTTACCAGACAGCTGCAGCCTTTGCACTGACCAAGGGCATCATCATTGCCGACACCAAGTTCGAATTTGGCCTGGATGCGAACGGCACGCTGACGCTGATGGACGAAGTCTTGACGCCCGACTCCTCACGTTACTGGCCAGTGGAAGGTTACGAAGCCGCTTTCGCCGCCGGGCAAAACCCGCCCAGCTACGACAAGCAGTTTGTGCGCGACTGGCTGGAGGCCGTTCGCATCAACGGCAAGCCCTGGGACAAGACTCCGCCGGCGCCGCCGCTGCCGCCCGGCGTGATTGCCAAGACCGCAGCGAAGTACCAGGAAGCGATGGTGCGGCTGACGGCTTGAATAATGTGGTGTTTTGTGCCACAGTTGTGCTACAAACACTGATACGAAAGAAGCGCCATGTCAACCACTACCTTGCGCATTGAGCCTGTGCTGCGCGAACGCATTACGCTGTTGGCCCAGGCCTTGAACCAGACGCCGCACAATTTCATGCTTGAAGCGCTGGCGCAAAAGGCCGATGAGGCCGAGTGGACGCTGGCAATGCAGCGCGAAGCACAGCAGCGGGATGCCGCTTTGCAAGCGGGAGAGCCTGGCATGGCATGGCATGAAATGCGGACTTATCTTCGTGCCCGCCTGAGCGACGCTGCCTCTACACACCCGTCGGATGCGCAGTGAGCCAGCTCGTTCTGGCCCCCCAGGTCAGAGTCGATTTCGACCGGATTTTTGACTTCCTTTTTAAGCACGCACCCGAGTTCGCTTCGGTGCGCATCGAAGCCATCATTGCCGCCATCGATATTCTGCAAACCAGTCCCTTGATCGGCCGGCCTGTGGCCTTTGGACAGCGTGAACTGGTGATTGCCACCGGCAGCAGCGGTTACCTGGCGCTTTACCGCTACGACCCGGCGCTGGACACGGCCTTTGTGCTGGCGGTGCGCAGCCAGCGTGAACGTGAATACAAACGGTAAAAAGAGTAAACGCAGACCGACTCAGAGCGGTATCGGATGTCGGCGTTGCGCTGCGCTAACCGCGACCTACGAGCCTCAGTTCAGCTCAAAATAACACTGCTCAAGCGCCGCCGGTACGTCGCCACCGTCGCGTCTTCCGGCGGAATCTGGCCGTCAGCGACCTTGGGCTTGGGCGCTTCCATGATGTCGAGGATGGCGATGTAAGTCTTGCGGGCCAGACCTTCGGACCAGATCTTGTCGCGCATCAGGATCTCGAGCAATTCGTCCAGCGCATCGGTCCAGCGCTGACTGGCCATCAGCCAGCGAGCTTTGTCGAAGCGGGCTTCAAAATCGCGCTTGTTGGCCGCTATTTTTGCATCAAATTGGGCTGTTGCGCTTTCCCCATGGGCGCTGGTAGCTATAAAATCAATAGCATCCATCCAGCGCTGCAGCGAATCGAAGCGCCGCACCGCCCCGGTCTGGGCAATCACCGGCGCAAACGCCACCTTGGCATCGTCTTCTCGCCCCAGCGTCAGCAGCTGCTTGACATAGTCAAAGCGGGCATTGTCATTGGCCGGATCGGTCGCCACCGCATGCTGCAGCCTTTGCAGGACGGCTTCGGGATCGGTGTCGGTCTCAGTCTCATCGGCCAGCGCTTGCGGTTCCGGCGCTTCTTCGACGGCAGGTGGAAGGTGCTTGTCCAGAAACTCCTTGATCTTCCCTTCAGGCAAGGCGCCGGTAAAGCCGTCCACCGGCTGGCCGTTCATCAGCAGTATGCAGGTCGGGATGCTGCGGATGCCAAAGGCGGTGCCGAGCTGCTGCTCCTGGTCGGAATCGATCTTGACCAGCTTGAAGCGCCCGGCATAGGCCGTCTCGACCTGCTCAAGAATGGGACCAAGCGACTTGCAGGGGCCGCACCACGGCGCCCAGAAGTCAATCAGCACGGGTGTGGTCATGGAAGCTGCAATGACTTCCTCTTCAAAATTGGCAATGGTGACGTCGATCATGATGGTGCAGAAATAGGGTTGGTCAGGAGGGTTTCAAGCGAAGGGTGCTGACGGCTTAATGCAGATAGAGGTGCGGCCCTTCGCAGCAAGCAACACGATAGCACGCAGCGGGCGATGGCTTGTGCGCTGCACCGCCGGGCTGTTGAGCACCACAGCCCTTAAAATCAGCGGTTCCAGGCGCACTGCCCGTAAATTTCAGGACTTGAAATCCCCCTATGACGACAACAAACAATCCGGCAAGCCCTGTGGTGGGCGTGCTGATGGGCTCCAGCAGCGACTGGGAAACGATGCAGCATGCGGTGCAGATCCTGCAACAGTTTGGCGTGGCGCATGAGGCGCGTGTCGTGTCGGCCCACCGCATGCCCGACGACCTGTTTGCCTATGCCGAACAAGCGGCTGGCCGGGGCCTGCAGGCGATCATTGCCGGTGCTGGCGGCGCGGCGCATTTGCCGGGCATGCTGGCGGCCAAAACCACGCTGCCGGTGCTGGGCGTGCCGGTGGCCAGCAAGCATCTGCAGGGAGTCGATTCACTGCACAGCATCGTGCAGATGCCCAAGGGCGTGCCCGTGGCCACGTTTGCGATTGGCAACGCCGGTGCCGCCAATGCCGCGTTGTTTGCCGTCGCCATGCTGGCGCTGCATGACAAAACGCTGGCCGGCAAGCTGCAGGCTTTTCGCGCCGAGCAAACCGCAGCCGCCCGCGCCATGACGCTGCCACCCGTATGAAGGCGTTGCCCCCAACCCTGCCGGTTTTTCCGGGTACGGTATCGGCCTCAGGCCAGCCCGCCACGCTGGGCGTGATGGGCGGCGGCCAGCTGGGCCGCATGTTTGTACATGCCGCGCAGCGCCTGGGCTACTTCACCGCCGTGCTCGATCCAGATCCGCAAAGCCCTGCCGGACGGGCCAGCGATTATCACATTCAGAGCGGTTATGCCGATGCGCAGGGTTTGTCCCAACTGGCCGGCTTGTGCGCCGCCATTACCACCGAGTTTGAAAACGTTCCGGCGGCGGCTTTGCAAACGCTGGAGGCGCTTCGCCCTGTTGCGCCCGGTGCGGCGGCTGTCGCGCTTGCACAGGACCGCATTCAGGAAAAGCTCCATTTCACGGCGTCCGGGGTGGCTGGGGTGACCTGCGCGCCTTACGTGGTCATCGAAACGGCGGAGCAGCTCAACGCCGTGCCCGCCGATTTGCTGCCTGGCATTTTGAAAACCGCACGCATGGGCTACGACGGCAAGGGCCAGGTACGCGTGAAGAATGCGGCGGAATTGGCAGCGGCCTGGGCCAGCCTGGGGCAAATAGCCTGCGTGCTGGAAAAGATGCTGGCGCTGAAAGCGGAGTGTTCAGTGATCGTGGCGCGTGGCTGGAATGGCGACATCGTGAGTTTTCCGGCCCAGTGCAACCTGCATGTGGGCGGCATTCTGGCCGTCACCGAGGTTTATGAAGGAAATATTCCTCTGGCGCTTGCTGAACGTGCACAAGAAGCTACTAAATCCATAGCAGATTACATTGGCTATGTCGGCGTGCTGTGCGTCGAGTTCTTTGTGATTGACGACGGCAGCGAACACGGCGCGCTGGTCGTCAACGAAATGGCGCCGCGCCCGCACAACAGCGGCCACTACACGCTGGACGCCTGTGATATGTCACAGTTTGATTTGCAGGTGCATGTGATGGCAGGCTTGCCACTGCCCCAGCCGCGCCAGCATTCGCCCGCCATCATGCTCAATTTGCTGGGCGATGTGTGGCTCGATGCCCAGGGCCAGGTGCGCACACCCGACTGGTCGGCCGTGCTGGCCCTGCCAGGCGCGCACCTGCATCTGTACGGCAAGCTGGACGCTAGGCCAGGCCGAAAAATGGGCCATTTGACCCTTACCGGCGCCAGCGTGGCAGGCGTTCAGGCGACGGCGCGCCAGGCAGC
>JAYWDL010000433.1:0-3461 GCA_043779865.1 Polaromonas sp. | reverse complement strand
CCTGCGCCCGGTAGTCGAGCAGCGCCGACACATCGCCTCGCGCGACAGCCGCTTCAACCCAGCGGCTGAAGGCCAGCACGTAAGGCGCCGGTTCACGGGCAGCACCAAAAAATTCGGATAAATTGTGCGTCATGCTGCCCGAGCCGATGACCAGTACACCGCTGTCACGCAGACTGCGCAGCGCCCTGCCCATGGCCAGCACCCTGGCCGGGCCCCAGCCCCCAGGCAAGGCCACCTGCACCACCGGCACATTCGCATGGGGGAACAAATGCATCAGGGGCACCCAGGCACCGTGGTCGAAGGGCCGGCTGGCATCGCCCTGCGCGTCAATGCCAGCCGCCGCCAGCAAGTCGATTACCTCTTGCGCCAGCGCAGGACAGCCTGCGGCCGGGTATTGCAGGGCATACAGCGCTTGCGGGAAGCCGCCAAAGTCGTGCCAGGTTTGCGGAGCAGCGTTGGTCATGACGGCGGGAGTAGCTTCCATCCAGTGGGGCGACATGATCACCACACCGCGCAGCGTGTTGGCATCAGCCAATTGCTGACCCCAGCGCGTGAGCGCAGGGCCGGTTTTACCGGGCTCAAGGGCAAACAGCGGAGCACCGTGGGAGATGAATAAAGCAGGAAGTCGGGAAGCAAGCATGACAGATCGTCCTTTCACCCAGACTTTAATCATTCCTCATTCGAAGATAAATACCAATTTAAAGGACTCATTGTCTTTAAACTATTGACAATAATTAGACCCCAGCAGGAAATCCGGCATGGACCAACTTCGCCAGATTGAAGCTTTTACCGCCGTCGTGCAAAGCGGCAGCTTTGTCAAAGCCGCTGACCGTCTGGACACCTCAAGGGCCGTGCTGTCAAGATTGGTGCTTGAGCTGGAAGCACAGCTGGGCACACGTTTACTGAACCGCACGACGCGACGGCTGTCGCTGACGGATTCGGGTGCTGACTACTTTGAACGCTGCCGCCAAATCCTCGACGATTTGGCCGAAGCCAATGCCGCTGCCAGTGCCATGACTACCCAGCCTGCGGGGCGCCTGAAAATCAATGCCCCGCTCAGCTTCGGCAACCTGCATCTGGCACCGCTGTGGGGCGAGTTCATCAAGGCGTATCCCAAGGTCGAGCTTGACGTGACGCTATCGGATCGCGTGGTCGATCTGGTAGAAGAAGGCTTTGACCTCGCCATTCGCATCACCGCGGCAAGCAGCCTGCAAAGCTCGACCCTGGTGGCGCGCAAGCTCTGCGTCGACCGGACCATCCTGTGCGCCTCGCCCGCTTATCTGAAACGCGCGCAACCCATTGATCAGTTACAGGACCTGGCCAGCCACAGCGTGATGGCCTACTCCTACTGGTCAACTGGCGATGTGTGGGCATTCGAGGGCCCGCAAGGCCCGGAGTCGGTCACTACCCACCCACGTCTTCGCGCCAACAGCGGCGATACCTGCCGCGCGGCCGCGCTCGCGGACCAGGGCATCATCCTGCAACCTGGGTTCCTGGTGGGGCCTGACCTGAAGGAGGGCCGTCTGGTGGAAATTCTGCCGCACTACCGGGGGCCGGCGCTGGCTATCCACGCCGTGTACCCGAGCCGTAAACACCTCCCGGGCAAGGTTCGGGCGATGGTCGATTTTCTGACTGAAGCGTTCAAACAACCCGGCTGGCTTTAAAGCCAGAGCTTGCCAGGATTGCGGCGCTATCGGGTTTCGATGGCGGCGCCCTCACTCCACCTTGCCGCGCAGCGCTTTGGTGGTCGAGCGCTGGCTTTTGCTTTCGAGACGGCGCTGTCTGGAACCGTAAGTCGGCTTGGTGGCGCGCCGGGGTTTTGGCGGGTTGGAGACACTGTCCACGACTTCCTGCAGGCGCGCCAGCGCATTGGCGCGATTCATCTCCTGCGTGCGGTGTTGCTGCGCCTTCAGGACCAGCACGCCTTGTTGGGTGATGCGGCTGTCACTGAGCGCCAGCAAGCGCGACTTGATCTCATCGGGCAGCGAAGAGGCTGCAATGTCAAAGCGCAAATGCACCGCGCTCGACACCTTGTTGACGTTTTGCCCGCCCGCACCTTGCGCGCGAATGGCACTGATTTCCACCTCGCGCTCATTCACCGGAAATTTAACGGGCAGTGGCATGGGTCAGCGCCGAACCGGCTTCATCAGGCAGATCAAGCAGATTTGACCAACTCGGCCAGACCCGCAATCGCCAAGGCATAGCCCTTGACACCAAACCCGGCCATCACCGCTTTCGCAACCGGCGAAATATAGGAGTGGTGGCGAAACGCCTCGCGCGCATGCACGTTGCTAATGTGCAGTTCGATCAGCGTCACGCCCGCGCCCTTGATGGCGTCATGCAGCGCCACGCTGGTGTGCGTGTACGCGCCGGCGTTCAATACCACGCCAGCCAGCGTGCCGGCAGCCTGTGCGCGCCCGGCCTCATGGATGGCATCAATCAGCACGCCCTCGTGGTTGCTCTGGCGAAAATCAAGCTTGAAACCGTGCGCGGCACAGGCCTTGACGCAGAGCGCCTCCACGTCGGCCAGCGTTTGCGAGCCATAAACGGCAGGCTCGCGCGTACCCAGCAAATTGAGGTTGGGTCCATTGAGGACGAGAGCGGTCTTCATGAAAAATCTTTCTGGTGATGTCTGGCGCTGGTGAGTAATGCCGTTGCCGTTCAGGTCAGGTCAGGTCAGGTCAGGTCAGGTCAGGTCTTGCAGCGTGACGGTGTTGCCCCTTGCTATCGACTTGCTGACGGCTTTTGCCGTCAGCAGGCTTTGCAAGGCGTCAGCCACAGTGATTATCGGCTCTGCCTTGCCAACCATCACATTGCAGAAGTGATCCAGCTGCGCTTGCAGCGGCTCAACCGCATCCAGCGCCAGGGTTTCCTCGACAAAAGACGTTGACCAGCCGGGCTCTTGCGCGCCCTTACCGCCCTGCTCATAGGGCCAGGCGCCGCAGCGTGGGCACGGCCAGCGAGCCCTGCCTGGCAGGCCTGCAGATCTACTTCGAAAAGCATGTATTCGATGCGTGACCCGCAAACCGTGCCCGCCGACGTCGCCTCGCAGGTCGTGCAGATTGACGGCCTGGCGGAGCTGCGTGATGCGTTCCGGTTTGAAGAGCGCGCTGGTTTAAGCGCTTGCTGTCTGCCAATTGATCAGGCCGACCCAGCCTGCGCACAAAACAGCCTGTCCATGCATGCTATTAATTTAATAGCTTCTTTCGCATATGCTGATTGCGCAAGAAGCCTATTTCGTTCATAAATCCCGGCTCGCCATATCAGGCGCCAACACTGCCAGTCATCGGCAGCACGATGCCGGTGATGTAGCTGGCGCACACCGGCAAGCCAGAAACACATAGGCCGGCGACAGCTCCTCGGGTTGCGCAGGGTGTAGGAAGACTCCCCGCTTCAAACCCGGCATTGCCAGCGTCAGCTGACCTTCAAGCTTTCAGGATTGGACCGCGAGCGGTGCGCGG
>JAYWDL010000432.1:0-3463 GCA_043779865.1 Polaromonas sp. | reverse complement strand
TATCCTGTCATTCGTAATGAGAAGGTCGAGTGTTCGATTCATCTCTCCGGCACCATGTTTGTCTATGAAAACCGCCCCCTTGGGCGGTTTTCTTTTTTTCCTGCGCGATATGCGCATAACGCTCCGCCATGGACCGGGTTTTCCAACTGCCCAAGCGTTGCAGTTCGTGCGTAGGAGTTCCGGCCTCACGATGCCGAGTTGTGAACGTATGGGGCAGATCATTCCACCGAAAATCCTGAATCCCGGCCCGTTACAGTGCATTGCGCCAAGCCTTGCTGTTGACCTGGACGATTGGATTCAGTTCATAGATGAATGCATGAGTTGGGTAATCGCCCTGAAAAATACTATTAAATTAATAGCTGCAAGTGCACGTAAAATATGCGCAAAAGGCATATTTTACTGTTATTTATACCCCTCCGGATTCCCGCTTTGCCAGCGCCAGGCGTCAGTACACATATCGGCCAGCGTGTGTTGCGCGCGCCAGCCCAGAAGGCTTTGCGCCAGCATCGGGTCGGCATAGCACTGGGCCACATCGCCGGCGCGGCGCGGGGCGATCTGGTAGGGAACAGGCCGGCCGCTGGCCTGCTCAAACGCTTTCACCAACTCCAGCACGCTGACCCCCCGGCCGGTGCCCAGGTTGACGGTGAAACTTTCGCCCTTCTCCAGCAGTACCTGCAGCGCGGCCACGTGCCCGGCAGCCAGGTCCTGCACGTGGATGTAGTCACGCACACCTGTGCCGTCGGGCGTGGGGTAGTCGTTGCCGTACGCATTCAGGTAAGGCCGTTTTCCAATCGCCACCTGCGCCACAAAAGGCATCAGGTTGTTGGGAATGCCGCTCGGGTCTTCGCCGATCAGGCCGCTGGGGTGTGGGCGCCTACCGGGTTGAAGTAACGCAGCACGCCCAGGCGCCATGACGTATCAGCCACACGCATGGCCGCCATGCATGTCTTCAATCACCAGCTTGGTGTGACCATAAGGATTGGTGTGCTGGCGCGGAAAATCTTCTGTGATCGGCACCGATGCCGGGTCGCCATAGACCGTGGCACTGCTGGAAAACACCAGCGTCTGGCAGCCCGCCGCCTGCATCGCTTCGAGCAGGCTGACTGCGCCGCCGATGTTGTTGCGGTAGTACTTCAGGGGCTGGGCCACACTCTCGCCGACCGCCTTGCCGCCGGCAAAATGCATCACCCCGCCTATCTGGTGGCGGCGCAGAACGCCTTCAACCCAGGGCGTATCGAGCACATTGCCCTGCTCGCACACCACAGCCTGGCAGGTGATCTGCTGCAGCCGCTGCAGCACGGATGGATGGCTGTTGGAGAAGTTGTCCAGAATCACCGGGGTGAAGCCGGCTTTAATCAATGGCTGACAGGTGTGGCTGCCGATATAACCCGCACCGCCGGTTAAAAGTATGTTCATGGGGGTTCTTGATCAAAAGTAAAAAGTGACTGATCCATTGCAAAACGCCAGCTGGCAAAAACACACGATCTTGCACAAAACAAAGCGGCCTGACGCCGGCGACGATGGAAATTGACAGCGTCAAACCGGTTTTATCCCGGAACAGATTCGGCCATTATCCGGTTGGGGCTAGCCAGTACCTTGTCAATGCGCTTGCCATCCAGATCCACCACTTCGAATATCCAGCCTGTGCATTCAATCCGCTCGCCTTCGACAGGAAGATGGCCGCAGACCGACATCAGCAGGCCGGCGACCGTGTTGTACCGCCCCCGGTCTTCTTCAGGCAGTTCCCTGATGTCAAGCCGGGCCTTGAGTTCGGACACCGGCATGACGCCGTCAATCAGCCAGCTGCCGTCTTCGCGCCGGGTTGCCCAGGCATCGAGTTGCGCGCCTGTCTGCAGCTCGCCGGTGATCGCCTCCAGCATGTCCATCGGTGTCATCAAGCCTTGGACCACGCCATATTCATCGACCACGAACAGGATACGGGTGGACCTGGCGCGGAACTGCTCAAGCAATTCCATGCCGCTAAGGGTTTCGGGAACAAATACGGCCGGGACGGCATAGGCATCAATCCGGTCGGCCACCGAGGGCATCGAACCTGTGGAACCGGCAAAGGATGCAGGGTCAATCTGGCCGCGCAAGGCGAGCAGCTTGGCAACGTTGACCACGCCCACCACATCATCCAGGCTGCCCAGGCAGACCGGATACCAGGAGTGGCCGGTCGCGCCTGCCTTGTCGATGGCCTGCGCCACGGTATCGGACGCATCAAGCCATTCGATGCTGGAGCGCGGCAACATGATGGAGGTCAGCAAACGGTCGTCGAGCAAAAACACGTTTTGCACCATCTGGTGCTCATGCTCTTCAATCAAGCCGGCATCGACGCCCTCTTCCAGGCTGGCGGTAATTTCCTCTTCAGTCACGGAGCGGCCAGCAGCGTTGTCAACACGAAGCAGTTTGAGCACAGCATGGGTGCTGAAGGACAGCAGCCAGACAAAGGGCTTGGCACCGGCGGCAACCCACTTCATGGGCCGCGACACCAGCCGGGCCACGATTTCCGGATAAAGCTGCCCGATGCGCTTGGGCACCAGTTCGCCAAACACGATGGTGACGTAGGTGATGGCCACCACCACGAGGGCCGTCGCCGAAATGTCCGAAGCACGAACCGACACGCCCAAAGTCCGTATCCACATTGACAGATCGTCGCTGAACGCCGCCTCGCCAATAATGCCGTTGAGCATGCCGATCGAGGTGATGCCCACCTGCACCGACGATAAGAACTGCGTAGGGTTTCCCAACAAGTCCAGCGCTGCCTTGGAACTCTTATCGCCTGATTCAGCCATGGCGACCAGGCGGGCTTTGCGGCTTGAGGCGAGCGCCAGTTCGGACATGGCAAAAACGCCGTTGAGCAGCGTCAGAAAGACAATGAGCAAAAAATTCATGAATCCAGCGGCAAAATGGCGACCATGGCACTTTACTGTATCGGCGACCTGCAGGGTTGCAGCGCGCCCTTCGCTCGGCTGCTGGAGAAAATTGATTTTTCCCCCAGTCGCGACACCCTGTATCTGTTGGGCGATCTGGTGAATCGGGGGCCGGACTCGCTGGGCGTGCTGCGCCGCCTGATGGCGCTGGGTGACGCCGCCCAGTGCCTGCTCGGCAACCATGACCTGCACCTGCTGGCGTTATGGCAAGGCATTCGCAAGCCGGGTCGAAGCGACGCCGTGCAGCCGATATTGCAGGCGCCGGATCGCGATGCGCTGCAGGGCTGGCTGCGCCATCGTTCCATGGCGATTCACCAGCACGGCTGGTTGATGGTGCATGCCGGCGTGCTGCCGCAGTGGAGCACCGCGCAAACGCTGGCGCTGGCGGCGGAAGTCGAGGCGGCTTTGCGGGGGCCTGACCTGAAAGGCTTTTTAAGCGCGATGTATGGCAACACGCCCAACGCCTGGAGTGACGGCCTCCAGGGCGCGGACCGGCTCCGGGTGATCGTTAATGCGCTGACGCGGCTGCG
>JAYWDL010000431.1:0-3465 GCA_043779865.1 Polaromonas sp. | reverse complement strand
GCGTCCAATCCGGCCAAGCGCCAGGATGGAAAACCGGCTTCTACTACATCGCCCAAGGCGCAGGCGTGCCCATCCTCATGGCCTACCTCGACTACGCCAAAAAACGCGGCGGCCTCGGCCCCACCTTGACGCCCAGCGGCGACGTGCAAAAAGACATGGAAACCGTGAAGGCGTTTTATGCGCCTATCGAGGGCAAACGCGCCAAGCATGTTGACGTGCAATGAGCTGCCTGTGGATTCGAGGGGGCAAGGGAAGCCTGACCCTAGGAGCCGCTTACAAGCGGCTACAGCGTTGACCGTGGGGTCGCGTCTGTTTTTATTTATCGGGACGGCTCATTGATTGTTCAGTAAATGCATAGGACGCAAGTAATTTCAAAGTACGACAGGCTGATAAACTTTATTGATATCAAATGCTTACTTGAAGGATGTTCATGCACAGATCTCGATTGCTTCCCTTGCTTGTCTTACCCTTCTTTGCGTTGGCCGCGCTTGCGCTGTCGGGCTGTGCTACATCACAGACCGCCGTGTCGGCAGATACCGAGTTCAAACCGAATGAAGGCTTGGTGGCTGTGCGTGTCGTCGAACTCGGCGACGTGCCGATCAAGCGGTTCAGCGTGGTGTCTGAGACTACAGGCGAGGTTTATCCCATGCGGGCGATTCAGTTCGGCCAAACATCCGCAACAACCTATGTTGGGCGCCTGCCGGCAGGCCGCTATCAACCCATGGAGATGTGGGGAACCGCTTTTGATCGTTCGCGCAATCCGAACGTCAGCGTGTCGGGGGGCGTCGTCAACATCAGTGTGCCAACCGTCACTGTGAAGGTGCCACTGGCATCCTTAACCGGCAAGTTTGATGTGCAGGACAGGCGCATAACTGACCTTGGCACAGTCTTCTTCGTACCCACTCTGTCGCCCAAGAGCCGTGGTGGCGATGGTGGGAGCAATTTCTCTTTTGCCCTCCCGCTGTCGCCGATTGCGGTTCCCACAGAGGCGCTGGTGCAGGCGCGATTCCCTGCCCTAGCCAAGGCGATTGAAGGCCGTTCGGCGTTGTCTTGGGTAAGCGGGACTGTGCCACTGCCGCCGCAACAAATCCTCGATGCCGCGCGTCAGCGCGTAGTCGCGCTCACCAAGCCTACCTTCGCCGCCGACGGCGCAATGCTAACTGGCGGCGCGATGGGCGTGATCGACCGCTACGATCGTGGCGGCTTAAGCGTCCGAAGGGTCTGGATCGACACGCCACACGCCATTGAGGCCGTCGTCGTGCTCCAAGACGGGCGCTGGCTGGCGGGTGGTGAAGAAGGCTTTCTGGCCATGTCGACTGACAGCGGTGCAAGCTGGCTACCGCTTCCGCGCCTGTCTCCGGAAAACGTTGTTATCCACCTGTCGCAGGCAGCCGACAGACGCATCTTCATGGTGGTCGACCGCGACCGCGAAGCGGTCGTCTACCAGGCGTTACCCACGGCTTCGACGACCCTTGAGTGGAAGGAGTTGCGTCGCTTGCCGAGCGAACGCGAGCAGGGCGCGATGACCCAAGAATTCGGGGAAGCCAAGAAGTTCTTGCGTGACCACGTGGCCGTCACCGACAACCGATTGGTCGTGTACACGCGCCCGGGTACATTGCACAGTTTCGACGTCCGAAGCGGAGCATGGGAGTCCAACGAGGCCCCCTTCCGCTCTTTCCATAGTGGCTTAAAGGCCACGCCCGACGGCCTCGTGATCGGCATGGTTGCCCAGCACTGGATCTACACGACCCTAGACTACGGTAGAACCTGGACGCGCATGGAATCCTTTGTTCACATGACCGAGCCACACTTCATCGACCGTCAGCGCGGTGTGGTGTTGGCAGCCGAGCTGTCGATGATGTTGCCGGGTCCGTACAAGATCCGTACCACCCAGGACGGCGGCAAGACTTGGAATAGTGGAGCCCAGGCTGGCGGTGCTCCCGAATTAATGCAACGCCTCTGGACTGATCCGAGCGGCAAGACCCTCTACAGGGTGCACCAGAAACGCATTGAATCGTCGACCAATCAAGGTCAGAGCTGGACACAACAGCGCAATTAAGGCGGTAAACGCTGGCATGTTGCGCAGTACGGGATCAATCATGCATGCATGCATATTTTTCTCGAATATCTCTTCAACTTGTGTGCTTGCCAAGAGAAAAACCTGATCACCTCAGAGCAGACTTATTACTCCAAAAAACGCAAGTTGAATTTCGCCATCGCAGCATGAAATCCCTTTAAACCAATAGTTCTCAAGCGTTAAATCCACCACCAGCCCTTCTAAATGGTGCGCAAGCAGCTATGAAATAAATAGCGAAAAATGAGCAATCAAAAAAGTGAGCACAGCATAAATATACCGAGTTTTCAAAGATGTTGATGCGCGATAAATCGTGGTGACGACCTTGCGCGCAGGATTTTCTTCGCCGTGCTCGACAGCCTGAAACAACAGCTGGTTTCAGCTTGAGTTAGCGAACCTACCGCTTGTAGTCCAGCTCGCGCTGACTGCGTACCGCCAGCACAAAGACGGTGTCCAGCACGGGGTCGTAGCGATACAACGCCAAATAGCCGCTGCTTCCGGTAGCAATCACCAGTTCCCGCTGTCCGAAGGCCACGGGCCGGCCGATCAGGGGGCTGGTTTCCAGAATATCAATGGCCGCGATGATGGCTTCGATTCGCGCGGCGGCGAACTCGGGCGCATGTTCAAAAAGAAAGTCGAAAATCCGGTCGAAATCGGCCCTGACCTGCGCGGCCAGAACGACCCGGCTCACCGTGGTGCCGGCATAGATTCGCTGGGCGCCGACTGGGCATCGTCGAGTCGGGTGCGGAGGTAAGTGCGCATTTCATGCCACTCGATGCCCGGCTCCCCGGCTTGCAAGCGTGCATCGCGCTGTTGCGCATCCCGCTGAATTGACAGCTTCCACTCGGCCTCATCGGCTTTTTGGGCCAGCGCTTCCAGCATGAAATTGTGCGGCGTCTGGTCAAAGGCTTGCGCCAGCCGGACGATGCGTTCGCGCAGCGCATCTTCGATGCGCAAGGTGGTAGTGGACATGGGCTTTCCTTTTACATCAATTGTGCTACAAGTGTGACACAAAAGGACTTCGCGTTCAACCCATCAACCGCGTCAATGCTTCTTGGTACTTGGCGGCGGTCTTCTCAATCACATCGGCCGGCAAACGCGGCGCTGGCGGGGTTTTATCCCAAGGCTTGCCATTGATGCGCACGGCTTCCAGCCAGTCGCGCACGAACTGCTTGTCGTAGCTGGGTGGGTTGGTGCCCGCTGCGAAGGCGGCCTGGTAGCCTTCGATGGGCCAGTAGCGCGACGAGTCGGGCGTCAGCACTTCGTCCATCAGGGTCAGCGTGCCGTTTTCGTCCAGGCCAAACTCGAATTTGGTGTCGGCAATGATGATGCCTTTGGTCAGCGCAAACGCGGCCGCTTCCTTGTAGATCTCGATGCTGATTTTTTTGATC
>JAYWDL010000430.1:0-3474 GCA_043779865.1 Polaromonas sp. | reverse complement strand
AAAAATCGAAGCCGCTCTGGATGCCGCGCAAACGCATATTGGCCAGCGTGTTGCTGACAAGCAGCCAACCCAGTAACCCAATCAGAACTACCGCAAGGGTCTGGTACACCAGGCTGCGAAAGCGGGGGCTGCGCCACGAGAAGTTCCGGCGCTGTGCCGCGGGGGAGCCGCGTGCCGGGATCAGCCCGGACATCAGCGCACGGGTGGCGCGTACATCAAGCCACCTTGCGACCAGAGCTTGTTGCTGCCACGCGGCAGGGAGAGAGGGCTTTTCGGCCCTACGTTGCGCTCAAAGATTTCGCCGTAATTGCCGGTCGCCTTTAGCGCGCGTGCCATCCACTCCTTGTCCAGGCCAAGCAGCTTGCCGGTGTCTTCAGTGGTGCCAAGCAGGCGGCCAATCGTCGGGTCTTTGGTGTCGCGTTGCAAAGCCTCGACATTGGCTTGCGTCACACCGTATTCCTCGGCTTCGATCAGACCGAACACCACCCACCGGGCGATGGCGAAAAACTCGTCGTCACCGCGACGCACAGCCGGGCCTAGCGGTTCTTTGGAGATCAGATCAGGCAGAACCACATGTTCGGCGGGGTTTTTGGCCTCCTTGTTGCGGATAGACGCCAGGCCCGAGGCGTCAGCTGTGTAAGCCTGGCAGCGGCCTGAAAAGTAAGCGGCGTTGGCGGCATCAAATTTCTCGAACACCACAGGCTTGAGGTTAAGGTTGTTGGCTCTGGAAAATTCGCTCAGGTTCTTTTCCGTCGTGGTGCCGGACTGCACGCAGACGGTGGCGTTTTTTAGCTGTTTGGCGCTCTTGACCTTGCTGTTGGCGGGCACCATAAAGCCCTGGCCGTCGTAGTAGGTCACGCCGGTGAAGCTCAGACCCAGCGACGCATCGCGCGTCAAGGTCCAGCTGGTGTTGCGCGACAAAATGTCAACTTCGCCCGACTGCAGCGCAGCAAAGCGTTGCTGCGAAACGAGTGGCACCCATTTCACCTTGTTGGCGTCGCCGAGAACACTGGCAGCAATCGCCCGGCAGATGTCCACATCCAGACCCGACCAGTTGCCACTGCTGTCGGCCTGCGAGAAGCCGGCGACACCGCTGCTGACGCCGCACACCAATTGGCCGCGCGCCTTGACGGCGTCGAGGGTTTTGCCGGCATGGGCAGGAGCCGCAAGCGCGGCCAGGCTCATCAGGGTGCTTGCTGCGCACCAGCGAATTTTAAAAATATTCAGCATGGTTGACTCCAAAAATCAAGAGGTAACTCGTGGGCTCGGGCGGTTCAGTGACTGCCCAGGCGGTGTGAATCGATGTTCGCACAAAATACGTGAAAAGTTCAGTCATGTGGCAGCTTCAATCGCCCATCACAATGCCTTCGCGGCGCGGGTCAGCGCCACCGAAAAAGCCAGCGGCCGTACGCTGTATACCCTGCAGCCCGCTGGTCATGTCCTGCTCGTGTACCTCGTGGCCGCGCGCGCGCAGTGCTTCTACAGTGGCTACCGGAAAGCGCTTTTCTTCAAGTAGCGTCGGGCCGTTAAGCGAGCCGAAGTTGGGCAGATTGATGGCTTGCTGCACGTTCATGCCCCAGTTCAGCACGCCGTACAGTGTTTTGGCGGTGAAGTGGATGATCAGCGCGCCGCCGGGGCTGCCGCCGCTCATGACGATCTCGCCGGTGGTCTTGTCAAACACCAGCGTCGGCGCCATCGACGAGCGCGGACGCTTGCCGGCCTGAACGCGGTTGGCGACCGGTTTGCCATCGGCGTCCGTCGGCGAAAAACTGAAGTCGGTCAACTCGTTGTTGAGCAAAAAACCGCCTGCTTTGCCGGTATCGCCATCGGTCATCAGGCGCGAGCCAAACTGGTCTTCAATCGTTGTGGTCATGGCAATCGCGTTGCCAAAGCTGTCAACGATGCTGATGTGCGAAGTGCCGTACTCAGGCTGGTCGGGCATGGGCGCATAAGCGGTCTTGACGACGCCCGGAACGCCGGGTTTTGCCATTTTCATGCTTGGGCCCGTGACCTGAATCAGTTTGGCGCGCTCGCTCAGGTAGCCGGGGTCGAGCAGGCTCATCCAGCTACCAGCGGGCGACTGTACGAAATCCGGGTCGCCGAGGTACTGGCTCCGGTCGGCAAAGGCCAGTCGTGACGCTTCAGTATAAAGGTGCAGCCAGTCAGCCGATGGCGTTGGCGCGACGGTGCCCGCTACGCCGCCCATGCCCGTCACCAGCGACAGCGTGGCCGCAGGCGTGTTGTTCAAAATACCCAGGATTTGCCCGATGGCAATAGCACCCGAGCTGGGCGGCGGCATGCCGCACAGGCGGTAGGCCTTGCCGCTCGCGCTGTAGTCGGAGCAGATCGGGTCACGCTTTTTGGCCTGGTAATTGGCCAGGTCGCTGAGGGCCAGCTTGCCGGGGTTGCCTGGGTGGCTCTGCACCTTGGTGACGATGGCTTGCGCGACAGGGCCTGTCAGGAGCGCGTTCGATCCCTTGCTGGCGATTTGCCGCAGCACGTCGGCCAGCGCAGGGTTTCGCAAGGTCGAACCCACATCGATCGGCGTTCCGTCAGCCTTGTAGAAGTAGGCTGCCGCGATGCGGTCGTTCTTCAGGTACTTTTCGTCCTTGAGCAGCGTGTTCAGCCGGGTGCTGACCTTGAAACCGTTGTCGGCCAACTGGATGGCGGGCGCAAAAAGCTGCACCCACGGCAGCTTGCCGTATTGCCTGTGCGCCAGTTCCAGCATCTTGACCGTGCCGGGCGTGCCGACCGATCGGCCACCCACCACGCCGTCGTAAAACGCCATCGGCTTGCCGTCAGCGCCGATAAACAGCTTTTCATCGACCGCAGCCGGGGCGGTTTCGCGGCCATCGAAGGCTTCTATAGCGCGGCCATTGGAATGCAGCAAAAATGCGCCGCCGCCAATGCCGCTCGATTGCGGCTCGACCAGCGTGAGCACCATCTGCACGGCAATCGCTGCGTCAATGGCTGAGCCGCCGGCTTTCAGGATTTGATAGCCCGCGTCGGTCGCCAGAGGATTGGCGGCGGCGACGGCGAATTTCGTCGTAGCCCAGCCGGGTTTGGCGGTGTAGCCCGATGAGCCCTCGGGCTGCGCTGTAGCGGCAGTGCTGACCGGGTTGGGCGTGCCGCAAGCGATCAATACGGCGGCTAGCAGCGCGGCAAAGAACGCCGCAGGCAATAAACGTTTCATGTCTCTTCCTCGGGCGATAAGAAGCAACACATTACGCCGCAAGCCTGCGGGGATGTCTTAAGAGAAGTTTATGGCTCTAGACCGCATAGAACGTGCGTAAGCAGCTATAAAAAACGTAGCAAATTACCTGGCGCTACGCCGGTCAGAGCGCGTACATGACATTGACGCGCGCCACGTATTTAGCCGCATCGCCGGTGACGCGGCAGCCTTCGTGCATCACCGATTGCATGTCGAAGCCGTGGCGAAAAAACAGGGCGCTGCCTTTGCTGGGTGTCACGTCC
>JAYWDL010000429.1:0-3488 GCA_043779865.1 Polaromonas sp. | reverse complement strand
GCCACGATTTGCCGGACCTGGGCAATTTCACCCTGCGGCGAGAGGCTGATGATTTGCAGCGCCTGCGCGTTGAGCGCGACAGCCGCCGTCAGTGCGGCGATTATTTTTATAAGGACTTGAGCCACGTTTTTTCTCCCTTGTCAGGAGATCGAGCGTAGCCGATTTGGACATCAAGAAGGCTGACCGCCGCCCGCCTTTTCAAGCCTCACGCTGGCTTGAACTGGCCTGTTCAGCTTCCGCGCACATGGGGGTTGCTGCGCCCCTTGTTGCAGAGCGCGTGAATGCGTTGGGCAGCAGCGCGGAGTTGTGCAAGTCGTTTTTCACGTTTGCCGAACTGCTCATGGGCGCCGGGCGCAGCACCCGAAAATCCGATGTGCTGCGCCGCCTGGACGCACTCACCCGTGTGGTGCCGGTGCGCCACGGCGTTAACCGGTCTATTTGCGAGCACTGTGCGGTGCAGTTCACGCGGCTGCGTGCGGCGGGAACGCCGATTGGCGCGAATGACCTCTGGATCGCCAGCCACGCCCGACCGATGACTGCACGCTGGTGACCAACAACACGCGTGAGTTCGAGCGGGTGTCGGGGCTGAGGCTGGAAAACTGGGCGGAGAATCCTGGCTCGCCGCCGGTTGCTTGATATGGTTTTAATAGCAGGCGGCGAATAGCTGGCGGGGGCTATAGGCCAAAAATGTGCTGACTGATGCGGGGAATTGGAATTTAACTCTCATGGCACAAGCCCAATAATTATTTTTTGCAAAATTAGTCTTGCAGATCGTCCAGCGTGACACCCAGCGCTTGAGCCAGTGCCTTGAGTGTTTTGATAGCGCCCTGGCGCTTGCCGGTTTCAATCTGGCACAGATAGGCCTTGCTGATTCCTGCTTTGGTGGCCAGCACATCTTGCTTGAAGCCGGCATGCTCGCGCCAGGCTTTGACGGGATGTGTACCGGCGAGGATGGTGCTGACAACGGCACTTGGAACACGAAAACCATCCTCAGCCGCTTTGGCCTTGTCATAAAGCGCTTTATGCCCGTGCTAATGCTTACCGCAGGCAAATTTCCAGAGATTGTTAGCTACGCTTTCGGGTGAAACTGGCTCCCATTGCGTTGGGTTGCGCGACGTACTGAGAACGTCTCCGGACCCCATTTTTTCATTGAAATAGTTTGAATAAAGAATCCGAGTCCGCTCTCCTTTGCAATCATATTCACCTTGACTTTTGATTGATCTAAACGGCTGCCCGACGGCCGGTTGAGTTTCCTTCTTAAAGTCCATCAAACTCCACATCTTCACCATCATGCCGGATTTTCGAATGCTGGTTGGGTCAGCATAGCTGGTGAAGTTGTTATTGCTACCTGCGTCCATCCACTCAGCCATTAGCCCACTGCTAAATGCGGCAAGTGCCAGTGCCATCGCTATCGTCTTTTTCATTACTATCCCTTTGTAAATGTCCGTCCGCCGTCATGAGCATGTAACTCAGCGGTCACTCACTATTCAACGGCCCCATGTCTTCACGATCTTTCCTAGCTCCCATTTTCCGCTTTAAGGCGGCCCGGATAGGCTTGATGCCTTCATCATTATCAAACCTGGAGATTGAGGGTAGATTGAAATTCAACTGACGAACAAATTTGCATGTTTCATCCGCTTCGTAATCGTTGAAGTAGTGTTCGATATTCACGCCGTCACCGGCCTTGTGACCTAAAACGCGCAACCTAATTCTGTCTGGGATTTTACCGGCATCGCAGAGGCGAATAAGCGCGTTGTTCGCGTTGCGAGAAATTGGGCTCGGATTTCAATTAAATCCTGGGTGCTATTAAATAAATAGCTGCCTATGACCGTCCAACAAGCGCTACAGCCATTTATTCATTAAGAGTGATGAGGTCGAAGTCCCTCATTAATTCCCGAATTGTTCCCGTCTGTCTGCTTGGTGAGCCGCACCAGCCATTTTTAAGCATCGAATTGCCATCCAGAGCTTACGGGACGGTCGCGAGCTGCTATTGAATATATAGCTACCGAGTTAATTGGAATCTGACCCTAAATTTCATGGGGTGGTCACCACGAGTTTTTTTTGAGAAGCCGGCCACCCTCAAATCATTGGCATGGGGTGGCGCCATTCGACATGTACATCCATCAAGTCGGGGTGCCGCGCCAAGGTGGAAGGATGCAGCGGCAAATGTTCCCGCGCCCCATACAGCGAAAATCCTGTACTTGCATTGATGGTGAAACCAACAAACGTGCTGCAGTAAAACCGCTGCGGATCTGGCTCAGTGCCTGGTATCAGCACGGAACGCATCACTTCTTGCCACGAATACGGATTACCGACAAGAGTCTTGGCCTTTTGCGCCGCCACAACCCCGTCGTTTAGCGTAAACGGCGCATCCAGTCGCCGAACAAGAACCGAACGGTTTTCGCAATAACGCCAAATCGATCTTTCGATAACACCATCCGGAAATACAGCTTCAACAAGCTGACCCTTGCCAACATACAGAGCGGCATGAGTCCAGTAATTTGCGTCGTCAAGAAGAGAAGTTCTCGTGGTGAAGGCCTGACCAGCGCGCAACACATGGCCGATGAGATTGGGGGCAGCCCCCACAAGAACAATATCCCCGGCAAGCCACTGTGAAAAGTTTGGAATATACGTTCCGGGCCACCCCGGAATCGACGATTCAAAAACGTTAGAAACAACTTTTTTTTCGCTGTCGTGCGCGGCGAGCCCGCAATCAGGCAAGCAGTTCAGCGTGCAGCACGCGGTGGAATTTTTCGGTAACGGTGCAACGCACGCGCTGGCCTTCATGCAATTGACCGAATTCGATGCCAGGCGTCTGACGATTCAAGCCGTAGGTATCGCCCGTTTCGGTGCGTACATGAGCCAAGCCGAAAGTGTCCAGCACTTCAAGCACTTTGCCTTCAACATCGAAGGAGGATGAAAGCTGCCCGGACAGATCTATCGGCTTGGATTTCACTTGGGGCACAACTAATACAACCAACGGTTCTTTCAGACTCGAACCTTTGCCGGGATTTGTGTAGGAAGTGTGTTTTGGATCGTAGATCATGGAATGATATTTAGCACAAAGCGCAAGCAGATTCAATGGCTTGCATCCGTCATCTTGAATCGAAATGTGACGAGACTTGGAGAAATTGGGGTCAGATTCCAATTAAATCCTTTTCTCCGTCTCTTCAATAGGTCGATGCGGCCTGTCTGATGGCTTCGGTAGCCCACTGGTTCAGGCTTTGCCCGCGAGCTGCGGCGGCAATAGTGGCAGCCTCGTGGGTAGCAGGATCAATTCGCAGGGAGAATTTGCCCGAGAAGTGTTTGCGGGGTTCCAGCCCACGCTGCTTGCAGGCTTCCAGGAACACGCGCAGCGAGATTTCACCTTCGTTCTTGAGTCCTTGCACGTCGGCAGCATAGAAGTCGGCGCCGCCATTCAGGCCCACAAATTCACCCCTGAACATTTGAATCTCAGGATCAAAAGCGATGACCGCCTGATAGCCGCT
>JAYWDL010000428.1:0-3497 GCA_043779865.1 Polaromonas sp. | reverse complement strand
CTGGCCCATTTGGTGTCACTTGGAAGCGCTCTCGCCATTGCATTGATTCGTAGTTTTGCTCCTCAAATCATAGCAAACGATTGTTAACACACCCTAGCCAACCAGCATTTGCATGCTCCGCTCGTACTGCTCGGTGAGTCGCTCAAACGCGTCCAGCAAACCTTCGCTGGACATGGCGGTCAGCGCCCTGCCCGAAGGCCGGGTGATATCTGCCGCGCCGGCCAGCATTGGCTGCCACTGCATGCTGGCCGAGTCGAGCGCCGTGCGGATGTCTTTGGTGCTCAGCGGGATGTCATTCAGGTAGTCAATGGATTGCTCAAACGCCGCCTGGGCTTCTTTCAGCCCGGCCTCCGCCCGCACACGTGCGCCGCTGTCGCCGAGAACCATCAACAGCGCGTATTTGGCAAAGCGCTGCGACAGCATCCGCTGACGGCCCGACACGTTGATCACATGCAGGGGCGATGCAGAGCCGGCGTTTTCCAACCCGCTGGTGAGCTTGTCGGCCTCGTGCAGAAGATTTTCTGCCACGGCATCGATGATCGCAATATGACTGGCTTCGGGCTCGGCCTTCAGTGCGGTTCCAAGTGCCGCCCAGCTGGTGTTCACGCTGGCGAGCAAGTCACCGAACGTAGCCTTGGACAGGCTCTTGGTCAAAATAGCGATGTTCGCGTCAATGCGGAGCACAGAATCGGCCAGCAACTGGCTGTGCTGGGGAGACTCTACATTGGCAAGCTGCAGAAAATACGGCTTGATGAGTCTTGGCGACAACATGCGCAGCTGCCCGGCCCGGTTGACGGCTTCTGCAAACCGCGCGGAGTTGATCACTTGCTGAGACACTTGGGGGTGGAGCAGGCTTACGGCTGGCGCGTGGCCATGTTTGTGCCCGGCGTGGCCATGGTCATCATGGCTTTTGTGTATGCCCGTTACACGCAGGACACGCCGCAGGGCGATATCGTCGATCTGCGCGCCAAGGGCATCAACATTGACAGCGGCAAAAAAGGCGGTCTGGCGATTTTTATTCAGGCGACCAAACACTACCGCGTCTGGGCGCTGGCGGCTACTTGCGGCGCCTGCTTCGGTGTGGAAATTTTCATTCATAACATCGCTGCCCGTTACTACGTGGACCAGTTCGGCCTGTCGATGCAAAGCGCCGGTTTTGCCGCCGGTATTTTTGGCGGACTGGCCCTGTTTGCCCGCGCGCTGGGCGGCATCGCCAGCGACCGGATTGCCCGCATGAAAGGCCTGGACGGCCGTACCCTGCTGCTGTTTGTGCTGATGCTCGGCGAAGGCGTCGGCCTGGTCTGGTTCAGCAAGGCCCCGTCGGTCGGCATGGAGATTGCGGCCATGTCGCTGTTCGGGCTGTGCACGCACATGGCCTGCGGTGCCACGTACGCGCTGATGCCCTTCATCGACCGCAAGGCGCTGGACGGTGTGGCGGGTTTGATCGGTGCCGGCGGCAACATCGGTGCGGTGGCTGCAGGGTTTTTGAACAAGGCCGCCGACACCCCGCAGCAAACCTTGCTGATTCTGGGCATGGTGGTGGCCGGAACCTCGCTGTGTGCAATTTCGATCCGCTTCTCCAGTGCGCACAAATCTTCTGAACAGAAACTTCTGGACGAAGCCATAGCGCAGCGATCTGCCCTGGATGCCCGACAAAGCCCCATGGGCGCCCGTCCCGCCTGACCACGAAACTACACCGTCACTCGCCGTCACTCGGTCGGGCTAACCCACCAGCATCTGCATGCTCCCCTCGTAGGTCGCGGAAAGCTGCTCAAACAAGGCGAGCAGTTCTTCGCTGGCGCTGGCCAGGTGCTCACGGCCTGCCGGAAGCGACGCTTCGGCTGCGCCCGCCAGCAGGCGTTGCCAGGCCAGTTTGGCCTGCGCCATGGCGCTTCGTATCTCGGGCGTGCTCAAGGGAATGTTGTTGAGGTAGTGCAGCGCCTCCTCGAAAGCGGCGCGCGTTTCAAGCAGGGCGGTTTCGCTCGCGCCGGCCAGAAGTGGGTTTCCCGGCTGCGCCAACCACGCCAGCAGCGCATATTTGGCAAAGCGCTGAGACAGCATGCGCTGGCGACCCGCGATATTGAGCACCTGCAAGGGGGCCACAGCGCCCGCACGTTCCAGGCTGCCGGTCAATTGTTCAGCCTGGCCGAGCCATTGCTCGGCCAGCGCATCAAGCGGTGCCATCTCATGCGTTTTCGGTTTACTGGCAAGTGCTTTTTTCAGACGGCGCCAAGTTGCGGCCACGGCAGCCACCGGCTCCCCAAATACCGGCTTTGCCAGGCTTTTACGCATCCACGCAAGGTGGGCGTCAATGCGGGTCAGGGACTCTGCCATCTGTTCACGGTGCGGCCCCACCGTGCCCAGGAGCTCAAGCAGATAAAGCTTGAGCACACGCTGCGACAGCATGCGCAACTGCCCGGCACGATTGACACCTTCGGCAAAAAGCGCCGACTGGATGACATGTTGCGAAACCTGGCCCAGGCGTTGATTGGAGTGCATCGACGCCGTACGCAGCACGCGAAAGGCATCGTCGTCCGACATCTGGCGCGCGCGCATGAGGATGACCTTGGCGCGGTCAACCACCTTGCGCTCTTCAAGCCGGCTTGAAACGTCCTCCAGCGCCTTGACCAGGCCGCGCTCGTGGAGGAAGCGGGCGCGGGCGACCTTCAGCACATACGGCAGACGGTGAGGCGCATAGCCCTCAATGACGTACGCATGAATGCCCGATGCCATCGCCGCCGCGATGTTCACGTCATCGCGGTCTGCTGTGAACACGACCACCGGACAAGGCGATGTCAGAGCTACCGTCCTGATGGCTTCAAAAAAAGCCGCATTGGGGTGCGCCAGCTCACAAATCAGCACGTCGGGGGAATAGCGCACCACGTCCTGCACCAAGTTGTTGCATCCGGCGACTGGCCCCAGAACCGTCAGACCCGCAGTGTGAAGGTCAGCCTCCAGCGAAGAATCGGCGGATCGATCAGGGCAGACTAAGGCAGATGTCATTGAAATCAAGCACTTGGGAAAAAACGGTTAAAAAACACAGGTGACCAAGCAAGTCTCTCACCCATCGGACAGCCTGCTGACCACCCTGGCTGGAGAGCTTTCATCATATGGCACAACTTTTGCGTATGTCACTGCGGACGTAATGGAGCGTTCGCCCGCCGCCAGATAGCGCAGCGGTTTATGCATGCAGCGACGTGTGCACTGATCAATTTAGCGATGCGCGTTCCGGTGTATCGACCCCAGGCAATGCTGTCGGGATTCCATTTCAACTTTTCTTCTGGTGCGCAGCCCATAGCAGCCGCTTCCCCCATTTTTGCCGCTTTGGCACGGGGCTTGCGCTGACCAGAACCACACATACGGAGCAGTCCATGAAAAAGTCAAAACTGGTGATGGTAGGCAACGGCATGGCGGGTGTGCGTACGCTTGAAGAACTGATCAAGGTAGCCCCCGATCTGTATGACATCAGCGTCTTCGGCGCCGAGCCGCACCCCAAC
>JAYWDL010000427.1:0-3500 GCA_043779865.1 Polaromonas sp. | reverse complement strand
GCTTTTCGCGAGTGTGTTCTGCATGTTTTTCCGGACAGCGCACAAAGCGTGCTGGCTTTGGATGTGTATCCCGATACGTCGCCCGAAGCAACGCTGGCGCAGGCGCGCTCCCTGCTGAAGCAGCTTGGCACCCCGAATGCGCTGGTGCTGGCCGATGTTTTTGGCGCCACGCCCTGCAATGTCGCGCAAAAGCTGGTCGATGGCGTGTCGACCAGGCTGGTCACCGGGATGAATTTGCCGATGCTGCTGCGCGCCGTGTGTTACCGCAACGAGCCGCTTGATGCGCTGGTGGCACGCGCGCTGGTGGGTGCAACGCAAGGCGCGATGCAGGTGGCCGTTACCGCACCGCAAAACCAGACACCCCTTAAAAATGATCAAGACCCGCACGACCATCAACAATAAGCTGGGCCTGCATGCTAGAGCCTCGGCCAAATTCACCAAGCTCGCCGGCAGCTTTGCCAGTGATGTCTGGATGAGCAAGGGCGAGCGCCGCGTGAACGCCAAAAGCATCATGGGCGTGATGATGCTGGCAGCCGGCATCGGCAGCACCGTCGAAATTGAAACCGATGGCGCCGATGAGCTGGCTGCAATGAATGCCTTGCTGGAGCTTGTCGCCGACAAGTTTGGGGAAGGGGAATAATGTTGCCCCCACTTTCGCTCACTGCGTGTAGCTCTCTGCTCCCCGAGGGGGCTGGCCTTGCTTGGGTCGGCCCGGCGCGGCGGCCGTTGGCGCCCGGGCTCAACGCTTTGCATGTTGCGCTGCGCTCCCGGAAAGTGCATTTCGTCCTGGAGCGGTCCGGCAGGGAAGCTTTGGCTGGCTTGTTCGGCAGGAAAACGTTATGACTTTCTCCCTTCACGGTCTGGCGGTCTCGCGGGGGATTGCGATTGGCCGCGCGGTGCTGGTCGCGTCCAGTCGCGCCGATGTCGGGCATTACTTCATCGAGGCTTCAAAAAAGGACGAAGAGATTGCCCGGATGCGGGCTTCGCGCAAGGCGGTGATGGAAGAAATCGTTCGCCTGCAGCATGACCTTCCCAAAGACGCGCCGCATGAAATTGCTGCCTTGCTGGACGTGCACCTGATGCTGCTGCAGGACGAAATGCTCATCAGCGGCGTGAAGCGCTGGATTACCGAGCGGCTCTACAACGCCGAATGGGCGCTGGCGACGCAGTACGAAATCATTGCCCGCCAGTTCGACGAGATGGAAGACCAGTACCTGCGCGAGCGCAAGGCCGATCTGGAGCAGGTGGTCGAACGCATTCTGCGCCACATGAAGGGCGCAGCCTCGCCGCTGCAGGCTGGCGGGCAGGGTGCTGTGCGCGCCGGCAGCAGCCGCAAACAATCCCAGCAGGATCTGTTGCTGGACGACACCATGGATGTGCCGCTGGTGCTGGTGGCGCACGATATTTCCCCGGCCGACATGCTGCAGTTCAAGCAAAGCCTGTTTGCCGGCTTTGCCACCGACGTGGGCGGCAGAACCTCGCACACGGCGATTGTGGCGCGCAGCATGGACATTCCGGCGGTAGTCGGTGCGCGCAGTGCCAGCCAGCTGATCAAGCAGGATGACTGGGTCATCATTGACGGCGATGCCGGTGTGCTGATTGTCGATCCCTCGCCCATCATCCTGGCCGAGTATGGATTCAAGCAGCGCCAGGGCGAACTCGAGCGCCAGCGGCTGAACCGGCTCAGGCACACGCCCGCGCTGACGCTGGACGGGCAGCGTATCGAGTTGCTGGCCAATATCGAAATGCCCGGCGATACGCTGGGCGCCGTCGAGGCAGGCGCGGTGGGCGTGGGGCTGTTTCGCAGCGAGTTTTTGTTCATGGGCCGCAACAGCAAGCTGCCCGACGAGAACGAGCAGTACCTAGCATACCGCAAGGCCCTCGATGGCATGCAGGGGCTGCCCGTCACCATCCGAACCGTCGATATCGGTTCGGACAAGCCACTGGACCGGCCCGCAAGCAAGGCGCAGGATGGCCACTTGAACCCGGCACTGGGCCTGCGCGCGATCCGCTGGAGCCTGGCCGACCCGCCGATGTTTTTGACGCAACTCCGCGCCATCCTGCGCGCTGCCGCCCACGGCCAGGTCAACCTGCTGGTGCCGATGCTGGCGCATGGCAGTGAAATTCGCCAGACCCTGGCGCTGATCGACCAGGCACGCGCGCAACTCGATGCCCGCGGCATTGCGTATGGCCCGGTCCGGCTGGGCGCGATGATCGAAGTCCCGGCCGCAGCGCTCACGGTTCCGCTTTTCCTCAAATATTTTGATTTTTTGTCAATTGGCACCAACGACCTGACGCAGTACACGCTGGCCATAGACCGCGCCGATGAAACGGTCGCGCATTTGTACGACCCCTGCCATCCGGCGGTGCTACGCCTGATCGCCGACACGATTGCCGAATGCAACTCCCAAGGCAAAGGCGTCAGCGTCTGCGGCGAGATGGCCGGCGACGTGGGCATGACACGGCTGCTGCTGGGCTTGGGGCTGCGCAGCTTTTCCATGCATCCGTCGCAGATTCTGGCTGTCAAGCAGCAGATTTTGCGGGCCGACACCGGCAAACTCAGGGTGTGGGCGGCGCAGGTGCTGGCCAGTGAAGACCCGGCTGTGCTGCTGCTTGACAACTAATCGCAACACGGTTTAGTGGAGTCCGTTTGCAATGAACTCGTCGAAAGGGCCGGGCGTGCTGGCAAGAAGTTTTGACAAGTTCAGACAGAACGGATACCTGTCTTAAGTGCTTTAACTGAATTTAACTGCTTACAGTTGGTCGATGCTGGACGCCTTGCCCTCTAGCGAGCAGCACCCCGCCAGTGCTTGTTACTTCAGATGCTTCTTCAACTCTTCTGACGCCTGCAGCAGGGCCGAACGCGTGCCAGGAATCTGACTGATGACATTCAACAAGCCGAAGTCGTGGATCATGCCGTTGTAGCGCACTGCAGTAACGTTAACGCCTGCAGCGTCCAGTTTTCTGCCGTAGGCTTCACCTTCATCGCGCAGCACGTCGTTTTCTGCGGTCTGAATTAGCGCTGGGGGCAAGCCCTTCAGCTGTTCCGTTGTTGCCAGCAGGGGCGACGCATAAATGGTCTTGCGCTGCTCTGCATCGGTCGTGTAATTGTCCCAGAACCACTTCATCATGTTCTTGGTCAGGAAGTGCCCATCGGCAAACTGGTTGTAGGAGGTGTCCTCGAAGTTCGTGTCAGTGACAGGCCAGAACAGCACTTGCAAGCGGAGCTTTGGCCCACCCTTGTCTTTGGCCATCAAGCTGACCACGGTTGCCATGTTGCCGCCGACGCTGTTACCGGCTACGGCCAGTCGCGAGCCATCTACATTGATTTCCTTGCCGTGCTCGGCGACCCATTTGGTTGCGGCATAGGCCTGATTGATGGCCACCGGGAAACGTGCTTCGGGAGAGGGGGTGTAGTTGACGAACACTGCCACCGCGCCAGAACCCACGACCAGGTCACGAACGAATCGCTCATGCGTCGGGAAGTCGCCGAGTACCCA
>JAYWDL010000426.1:0-9873 GCA_043779865.1 Polaromonas sp. | reverse complement strand
TGGCGCCAAGAGTTGGGGCCGCGTTAGCGACCCTGTTTAGCCGCTTTGAGCGGCTCACAATTTTGAAAACCCCCGGCTTTGCCGGGGGATGGTTATTTCTTGGTCTGTTACTGGCGCTGACTGTCGAGGTGCTGGCTAGCCGTCTTGATCACAGTGTGCATTCAATGGCAGCATTCCTTAAGTTCGGTGGATTGGTCGCAGCCCCCATCCGCGATCGAGCGTAGAGGGGTTACCGTTACCCGCACCTTAAGTTCCTGCTCGCCGCCGCCGAGGACGATGCCGCGCATCGGTGTGACATCGCTAAAATCACGACCCCAACCCAGGGTGATGTGCTCGCACTGCACGATGCAACGGTTGGTCGGGTCGAAATCAACCCAGCCCAAACCCGGGCAAAAGACCGACACCCAGGCATGGGAAGCATCAGCACCAATCATGCGTGGCTGTCCCGCAGGCGGGTGCGTTAGCATGTAGCCACTGACATAACGTGCTGGAAGGCCCAGACTCCGTAAGCAGCCAATCATCAACTGGGCAAAATCCTGACACACGCCGCGACGGCCTATAAGTACATCCTCTAACGGCGTTGAAATCTCGGTCGCTTTATCGTCGAATTCGAACTCATCAAAGATGCGCTGTGTCAACTCCAGTGCAGCATCAAGTTGCGGCCTGCCCGCTGTATAACTGATGCGCGCGTAGTGTTCCAACTCAGTGCTGCAAATGACATGAGGCGAAGCGTATAAGTAGCGGCATGCTTCCAGCATGGCAGCGTCCCTGCCTTGATGCATCATATCGCGCAGATTCTCCCAAGGAAGAGTCCCTTTTATCTGTGCAAGATCGTACCTCGGTGTGAGCGCGACTGTCGATTCGGCATGCACCAATAGCATTTGGTGCGGTACTGTGATCGCAATATGCTTGGTTCTATTACCAAAATAATCAATGCCATCGACACTATCCTTCTCTATAGGGTCAACCCAGATCTGATGTGACTCGGTTTGCTGATATGGGAAAGAGCGCGGCGTCATATGCAAATATTGCTGCGAGAGTGTGACCAGACTCTGATAGGCATAACGAGTTTCATGTACGACACGGTAGCGCGCGCACGGACCGACGCACACTGACAACTTGCTCATGCTGTTAGAGTCCTAACTTGATGATTGCCAGTGTAGCTAAAAAACTGCACGCTGATTTGCTCCGATATCACCGCACTGGCGACCTGGATACGAGATAGCAGGTCGATCAAATGCGCATTACCGCAATATAAGTCGGTGTCCGGCGCCAGTGCGAGTAGTTCGTCTTTCAGCGGCGCCAGTTGTTTTTCGCCAAAGGGGCCGTAGGTAAGCGCTATTTTTTCCAGGCTCTTCAAGATGCCGTCGAGTTGGAACAGAATCGAGCGCGGATTACTCTCGTCCAACAAAAGCAGATCAAGTACCGGCAGCCATTCGGGCTGCGCCCGATAGCGTGCGCGGTAGGTGATTATGCTATCGGACAACTCCAGCAGCCAGTCAAGGCTGCCATTCGCTTCCATGCCAAGAGCATGCCGTAAAGAAATACACTGAAATTGTAGTCGTTCCAGGCGCCGACCGAGGGAGAGAAAACGCCAGCCCAGATCGCGGGTCATGCCATCCAGTGCGAACCCGGCCATTGTCATCAATGATGCTGTCGCATCGTCGAGAATGGTCATCGCCTCCGATTGGGACAGTCGGTGATCGGTGTTAGATACGCTCTGCACCATCCGATTGAGTGCCCGCCAGTTGTCGACCGAGAAGCGTTCGCGTAACTGACTGGCAACGCTGTACAACTGTTGCTGCTGCCTGGCCAGTCCCGGAACGTCTGGTGATACTACCGCCAGCAACAATGCAGCCTCGATTTTTGCATCGTTTAAGATTTCTGCCGCCTTGCCGGCCTGATTTTGGACCTGACTTTGCGTTATAGTTTGGGACTGTACCTGTTTCTTGAATTCGATCAAATGGAACCATGCGCACAGTGCCACTACAGTTGGCCATTCGTCGCCGCGATTCGCGAGCCCGACATTGAACAAGAAATTCAAAGTGACGCGTAACAGGCGAGCGGCATTATCACAACGTTCGACATTGCGGCCGAACCAAAAAAGATTTTCTGCCACGCGGCTGGACAGATGCGTATCGTCACGTATCAAGTCCTGGCTAGTGGTGGTGCGCTTCAAGAGACTGTGGGCATCGACCTGTGTGCTAGCCTGTATCCAGGTATCTTTACTGCCACCGCCTCGTTGCATTGTAATAATGCGGGCATCTGGTCCCGTGGCAACCCGAGTCAGTCCACCTGGCATCACCACATAACCGTTCGGCGTGGCACAGGCATATACGCGAAGACCGATGGCGCAAGCGCTCAAACCGCTGGGAGAACCAGGTTTCCACACCGGCGCCTGTGATAGCCGCACCAGTTCCTGGGCCACATAGTTTTTCGGGTTGGCACGCATCTTATTAATAAACGCAGTGCGCGCATTACCCGTCAAGTCTTGGCCAAAGACGGGAAATTGCCGCAGTTGCGGGAAGCTCGGTTTGATGATGAGTTGGTCTAACTTGTTGACCACCACTTCCAGCGCGGCCGGCTCCCCGCACCACCAAGTGGCCACAGATGGCATCTTTAATGGCTCGCCGAGCAGGCGCTTACAGAGTGCTGGCAAGAAGCCGAGCAGCGCACCCGATTCTAGCAAGCTCGATCCCAGGCTATTGGCGATGAGCACATTGCCGCGTCTTGCAGCCTCAGTCAATCCGGCTACGCCCAATGCAGAGTCTGTCCGCAATTCAAGCGGGTCGCAATAATCATCGTCGACTCGGCGCATGATCACATGTACCCGCTGCATGCCGGACAAAGTCTTGTGCCATACGATTCCGTTGCGCACTGTAAGATCACTGCCTTCGACCAGTGGCAATCCAAGATAACGCGCCAAATACGCTTGCTCGTAATACGTCTCGTTATAAGGACCAGGTGTAAGCAGCACAATCAAAGGCGGCTCACTGCCGCGTAGCGGTACCCCACTGTTACCGTTGGCAGCACATTGACGCCCCCAGTGGGCCAAGCTGTCGCGCATTGCGCCAAAAAATCCTGCCAGATGCTGCACCTTCAAATCACGCAGCAAATCCGGGAAGGTACGTGCAATGACAGAACGATTTTCCAGTGCATACCCGGCACCAGATGGTGCCTGCGTCCGGTCAGCCACTACCCACCAGCGCCCGTTGGGAGCTCGAGCGAGATCGATTGCATAAAAGTGCAAAGCGACTCCGTCTTTGTGATGCAAGCCATGGCATGGGCGCAAGAAACCGGCATGACCATGAATCAGAGCCGATGGCAACAGCCTTTCTTCCAGCATTTTCTGTTCGCCATACACATCGACTAGTATCTGGTTCATGAGTGTGGCGCGCTGAATTACTGCCGCCTCAATACCAGCCCATTCATCGTGCGGCAAAATCAGAGGCAGCACATTCAAATCCCAAGGGCGCTGCATGCCTTTATCGTCTGTATATACATTGTAGGTGACGCCGTTTTCGCGCACCTGGCGCTGCACCGCCTCGATGCGCTGACGCATCATATCGGGCGTTTCTCCTGCTAGCCTGCCCAATATGGTGCACCAATGCGCACGTGGTTGGTTTGATTCATCCAGCATTTCATCAAAGCTACCAGGCGAGGCAGAATAATCGGCGAGTAGTTGATCTAACATTAAATCGATTATCTCTCTTACAAATGACGCGGCTGGATCAGAACGGCCCATCCGCCTTGGGAACGCGCCAAGAGACAGTCAATAAGCCTGCCAACGCAAATCGAGCGTCATTGGAAAGCTTGGATTAAGATCTTCTTTATACACACTCATGGGTCCCGGTGTATGCCCATGCGTCCAAAAGCGCGCAAAGCGGCGTGCTTCGGCAGCGTTCGCATTTACCGGCGCGCTCCCTTCGCTGCGTCCGCCCGGATGCGATACATGGTAGGTGCAGCCGCCGATGGCGCGGTCGCTCCAGGTATCCACCAGATCAAACGTCAATGGCGCTTGCACCTTGATACTCGGATGCAGGGCAGACCAAGGGCTCCAAGCGCGGAAGCGGACCCCAGCCACATATTCGCCCGGAATGCCGGTCGGATGCAAAGGCAGCATGCGTCCGTTGCAAGCGATCACATGCCGCCCATCAGTCAGCCCGCGTACCAGTAATTGCATGCGTTCCACTGACGAATCGACATAGCGCGCAGTGCCGCCAGTGCTCATTTCTTCACCCAGCACGTTCCACGGCTCGATCGCCTGGCGCAATTCCATCTCCACCCCCTCATAGACCACGGTGCCAAAACGAGGGAAACGGAATTCGATAAATGGGTCAAACCAATGCTCTTCGAACGCATAGCCTGCGGCACGCAAGTCCTTGACCACGTCGCGTATATCCTGCGCCACGAAATGCGGCAACATCCAGCGGTCATGCAATGCCGTACCCCAGTGCACCAGCTTGGCTTGATAGGGCTGACGCCAGAAACGGGCTACCAGCGCGCGCAGCAACAGCATTTGCAACAAACTCATGCGCTCATGCGGAGGCATCTCGAAAGCGCGAAATTCGACCAGGCCCAAACGGCCGGTCGGGCCATCGGGGGAGTACAGTTTGTCGATGGAAAATTCCGAGCGGTGCGTATTCCCGGTCAAATCCACCAGCAGATTGCGCAGCAAACGGTCCACCATCCAGGGCTTCTCGCCTGGTTGCAAGGTAGGCAAGACCTTATCCATTTGCTGAAATGCAATCGCCAGTTCATACAGATTGTCGTCCCGTGCCTCATCAACCCGCGGCGCCTGACTGGTCGGCCCGATAAACGTGCCCGAAAACAGATAGGACAGCGCCGGATGATTCTGCCAGTACGTGATCAGGCTTTTGAGCAAGTCCGGGCGGCGCAACATCGGGCTATCTTCGGCAGTAGCACCCCCGAGTGTGGCGTGATTGCCGCCGCCGGTACCCGTATGGCGGCCATCGACCATGAATTTTTCAGTCCCAAGACGCGTCAGCCTCGCCTCTTCATACAAGGTCGACATGTTGTAGACCAGCTCCTTCCAACTCGCTGCCGGGTGGATATTCACCTCAATGACGCCCGGGTCAGGCGTAACGCTGAGCAGCTTGATACGGGGGTCGCGCGGCGGCGGGTAACCTTCAATCCAGAGCTTCAGTTTAAGCTTGGCCGCGGTATTTTCAACGGTAGTGACCAGTGCCAGATAGTCTTCGATGCGTTTAACCGGCGGCATGAAGATATGCAGGCGTCCATCGCGTACCTGCACGCACAGCGCGGTATGAATCACTTCACGAGGCTCGGGGTTGACCTCTACCAGGTTAGGTTTCTTTACCTTGAGAAGGGCCCGTTTTTCCTTTCGCCCGGCATCAAGCGCGGTCTTCGGTGCAAACGGATCCACATCAAAATCAGGCTCCATTTCGTCTGGCAGCACCCATGGCAGCGCGCTCAGAGGCAAGCGCAGTCCCATGGGCGAGTCGCCTTCGACCAGGTACAGATGCTCGCGCTTGAGCGGCCATGGGGAAGTGCGCCAGGCAGTACCCAGTGCAATGTTCGGGTCCACGTCCTTGGGTTTTAACGGCAAGACATAGCCCATCACCTGGCCCAGTCCCCGCTCCAGCAGGCGCGCCAGACGCCGCCGCTGTTCCGGCGCCTTCAGGTCGACCTGGAGCGGATCGAGGTTTATTGGCAGCCCTTGCTCCAGGTGGGCTTGCAGCATGACATCTTCATAAGCCGGGATCTGACTGTAGGCCGGCAAACCTAGCAACTTGACCAGTTCAGCGGTAAAGCGTTCGGCCTCGTCGCAACCATAGCCGTCGCTCTTGCTCTCATCCGAGAACAGCGTGGCGTCGAGCCACATCGGTTGCCCATCAATGCGCCAATAAATATTTAAAGCCCAGCGCGGCAAGGGCTCGCCCGGATACCATTTTCCCTGTCCGTAATGCAGCATGCCCCCCGGCGCAAAATGATTTTTCAGGCGATGCATGAGCTGTCCGGCCAACTCACGCTTTTTATCACCATGCGCCAGGGTATTCCACTCGGGCCCGTCCATATCGTCGATGGAAACAAAGGTTGGCTCGCCGCCCTGGGTCAGGCGCACATCTTGCCGCTTCAGGTCAGCGTCGACTTGCTGGCCGAGCCGGTCAATTTTCTGCCAGTCGTCTTCCGTGTAAGGCTTGGTGACGCGCGGATCTTCGTGAATCCGCGTAATCGTCATCTCGTGAAAGAAAGTGACTTCCGCCTTGTCAGTAAAGCCGGTGACCGGTGCCGCCGATGACGGCATTGCAGTACAGGCGAGCGGAATATGGCCTTCACTCGCCAGCATGCCTGAGGTGGGGTCCAGCCCGATCCAGCCTGCGCCTGGTATATACACCTCAGTCCACGCATGCAGGTCGGTAAAATCAACTTGAGTTCCACTGGGGCCATCAAGCGACTCTTGATCGGCACGCAACTGGATCAGGTAACCTGACACGAAACGTGCAGCCAAGCCCATTTCGCGCAGAATTTGTACCAGCAGCCAGCCACTGTCACGGCAGGAGCCCGAGCGTTTTTGCAGGGTTTCCTCCGGTGTTTGCACGCCGGGCTCCATCCTCAGCAAATAAGCAATATCACCCTGCAGACGTTGATTGACGGCCACCAGAAAGTCGTTGGTCGCCAGGTCTTTCTTCAGAAGATCGCGCCGGGCCGCTGCGACCCATTCAACCAGCAATGCCCCAGGCGTTTCCACCTTCAAATAAGCACTCAGCTCAGCAGTGAGTTGCTCCGGGTAACTAAAGGGAAAATGTTCAGCATATTTTTCGACGAAAAAATCAAACGGGTTGATAACGGTCATGTCCGCTATCAGATCGACCACGAACTCCAGCTTGTCCGATTTTTCCTGGAATACGTATCGGCCAATGTAATTGCCGTAAGGGTCTTGCTGCCAGTTGATGAAATGGTCCTGGGGCGTGACGCTGAGCGAATACGACAGAATCGGGGTGCGCGCATGAGGCGCCGGACGCAGGCGCACTTCATGCGGTGACAGTGTGACCAGGCGATCATAGTGGTAGCTGGTTTTATGGTGCAGCGCGACACGGATGGCCATTGAATGTTGCCTTTCGATAATTGTTGGCGCGAGGCGGGCAGGCCGCATCGCTGGAAACTATATCTATTTCATGTATGCAGTATTCATGCCCGAAACCAAGCAAAATGAAACGACAGCCCCTACTGGAGTTGGCACGTTTCTTGATGGTATATCCATACCAACATGGAGGGGTTGATATATGGCAAACTTTTACGATGACTTGTATTCCGACGCCTCAAAGGGTGCAACCGCACTACGGCGAATTTGAAAATTAGCTGGCACGTAAGGCCCCGCATGCATCTTTGGCGGAGCGCTTGCGCAGCAGGCCGCGCACCAGGTTCCAGTCGGCCCGCTCGATTCGGTAGCAGCCGCGATAGCAGGCCGACTTCGGGAACTGGATGCTGTGACTTTCCCGCGCCGTAAGACACGTCTGGCCCCAAAACTTCCGACCTCCTACACTCGCACGGCTCCAGCGACGCTATTTCTAGATTGCCCTAGCTTGCATACTCTGGGTCAATGAAGTCGGCTGGATTGAGATCAAATCGCTACCCTTTACCCATTTTCTGACCGGACAGCCCCATGCACATAAAAATCGGTTTCGACATCCAGCTTGCCATCACTTCGCCAATGGCTCTTGTCTATCTTTTGCACGTGCATCCGTCGCGGCAGGGCGACCTCGTGGCGCCTGAAGTCGTCATGGTTGAACCGAACCTGTTGGTGGACGAATACCTTGATGCATTCGGCAACCAATGCGGGCGGGTCAATGCCTTTGCGGGTGTCGGCCAGGTACGTTTTCACAGCGAGTCGGTCATTCGCGACTCAGGCTTGCCTGACGAGGTTAACTGGTCTGCATGGCAGCATGACCCGACTGACCTTCCGCCGGCGACGCTGCAGTTTTTGCTGCCCAGCCGCTACTGTGAGGTCGATAGCGAACTACTGCAGTTTGCGTGGAACCAGTTCGGGCAGACGCCGATGGGCTGGGCGCGGGTGCAGGCGATTTGCGACTTTGTGCATCAGCACATCCGCTTCGACTACAGCGCAGCCCGTGCAACGCGCACGGCCGTGGAAGGCTACCGCGAGCGCACAGGCGTGTGCCGCGACTTCACGCATCTGGCGGTGACGCTTTGCCGCTGCATGAACATTCCCGCCCGCTATTGCACCGGTTACCTTGGGGACATCGGTATCCCGCCAGTGCCTTACCCGATGGACTTCAGCGCCTGGTTTGAGGTGTTCCTTGGGGGCCGCTGGTATACCTTTGACGCACGTCACAACACGCCGCGCATCGGGCGTATCGTGATGGCGCGTGGCCGCGATGCGGGTGATGTGCCGATCACGATGGCCTTCGGGCAGAACACGCTGATGAAATTTCACGTCACGACTTACGAGGTCGACACTTACGGTAATGCGGTGTGAACGACAGCAGGGTGAACGAGGGCGATGTGAGCGGAAACACGTTAATCATCAGTTGCGAACACGGCGGTCACGAGGTGCCGCTTGCATACGCGCCCATGTTCGTGGGCCACGAGGCCTTGCTGGAGACGCATCGCGGCTGGGACCAAGGTGCGCTGGAACTTGCGCAGCAGATGGCTCAGGCGTTCGATGCGCCGCTGTTCGCTGCGACGACGACCCGTTTACTGATCGACCTGAACCGTTCGATTGGCCACCGGCAACTGCACTCGGAGGCCACTCGCGGCTTGACGCTTTCCACCCGGCGCGAAATCGCTGCGCTGTACTACCGGCCACATCGCGATTCAGTGGAATCGGAAGTTGATCGCCGGATTGCTGCGGGTGAGCGCGTGTTCCATATCGCATCGCACAGTTTTACGCCTGAACTGGGTGGCGTTGTCCGGCAGGCTGACGTGGCCTGGCTGTATGACCCGCGCCGCGCTGGTGAAAGAGGGGTTGCGTCGCGCTGGCTCGCCGCTTTAAGGCAACGTCGGTCTGAATTGAAACTGCGCCGAAACTACCCGTATGAAGGCAAAGGCGACGGACTCACCTCGCTACTGCGTAAGCGCCATATGGCAAACGTGTACGTAGGCATTGAATTGGAGGTGAATCAGCGATTTGTTATCGATGGCGGCGAGGCGTGGACGGCGTTGCGTTCCGACATTATTCAAGCTCTGGGCAACGTGCTGGCACTGACGGGGCATTCGGCTTTCACGTGACAGCTCACCAAGGCAGCGCTGGATGATGCCAACAGAAATTGGGGTCAGGGATCCATGGCACTACCTTAAGCACGTTGAGCCCTGATCTGTTCGCGCGCTACCCAACGCGGCACGGTCAGAAGCGGCAACGGCTTTGGCCTACGCTTCTTGGCCCGCGGTTCGATGCGGCCGGGGCGTTTGGGTAATACGCAACGAGAAATGCTTTTTAGCAATGTGCCCGCTAGAGTGTTTGTCACCTGATTCATACATTGGCGCAGGTGACCACCACAGTGCCCCTGCACCACGCGATCGACAAGGCGTTGACTCACCGCCTCCTGGCAGGCTTGATCTGTGGAAAGTATCTGGTCAATGAATAGGCGCAAGGTGACCATCGGCGGGTAGATGCGCTGGCGATGGCAACCGGTTTCCTCGGTGAGGATTTGCTCCAGCTCTTGCGCTCCGAGCGCCTCGCCAAGGGTGCCCTTGTCCTGGTTGGGCAAACTGCTGGCGCAATTGCTGCATGTGGTGTTTGAGGCTGCTGGTCTTGGTACTATGGATGTGGCTAAGAATAACTTTCCGGATTCAGTTCGAAATCCGGTGTTGCCCGATGGGTGGTGTGCAGATGCAAACCGGGTACGTAAAATCCAGGGATGAGTACAC
>JAYWDL010000425.1:0-3501 GCA_043779865.1 Polaromonas sp. | reverse complement strand
GACTTGAGTTCGCCTTTCTCATAGGCATTCAAGATGTCTTGCTCAAATGGATCAGGTTTTTTCATCTGGATCGCTCCGCAGTAGGTAGTCCCGGGTTGATTTTCTGCTGGGAATCACGGTTTTCAAAAAGTAGTAGTCTGGCTCTTCAACGTAGGGCACCAGATAAACATACGCCTCAAGCGCAATGACCAGAATCGACTGGTTCGGGTATTTGTCCGGGTTGGTGTGTCGCAACTCGTCAAGCAAGCCATCGGCCTCTATGGCCAGCACGATCTCCTCAAATGAGATGCCGCGCTGGATCTTCAAGGCCTCGTTTTTCTCGTGATTCCACCGGAAAGGCTTCATCCGGAAATTCTATCTGTATGTGTGCCTAATGTCACCTTGTGCAGTTGTCTGTCCCTTGCTCGACAACGGCTGGATGTGCCTTGATTTGGTGACCCACCGCGTCGGTATTGAGCAGGCAGCGCATCAATCCATACCCTCGCTATTGAATGTATAGCTGCCCGCGCAGGTGGAATATAGGCTAGAGCGTGATTTGGCCTAATTGGGTAGGTGTCTCAGGCGGTCATTCCCGCAAAGGCGGGAATCCAGGCAAGTGCCGTGGCGATGGAGCAAGAACTGGTTCCCCTGCCTTCGTGTGAGTGGTGGAGAGGGTGTCGGATGCATGATTTCGGCTTCGAAACGTTTGATTTTGTGTCAGTCAGATTTAATTGGAATCTGACCCTCACTCCCCTCATTCCCTCCAACCATGCTGACCGAACTCGAGACACGCCTGCTGGGCGTGATGATGATGATCATCATGCTGGGCATGGGCGCGTCGCTGACTTTCAAGGATTTCCGGATCGCGCTGCGCAAGCCGGCCGGCATCGGCATCGGCATCGTCACCACCTACCTGCTGTCGCCGATCCTCGGCTGGACGCTGGCTACCGCGCTGCAACTGCCGGCGCCGTGGGCGGTCGGCCTCATTCTGATGGCTTGCCTGCCCGGCGGCACCACGTCGAACATCTTCAACTACTTCAGCAAGGGCGTGCTGTCGCTGTCGATCCTGATGACGATCGTCTCAACGCTGATCGCGGTCGTCATGGTGCCGATCACGCTCGGTATTTTCACGGCCGGCATCGAGGGCGAATGGAAGATCCCGCCGGAGAACGTCGCGCAGGTGCTGTTTGTGCTGCTGGTGCCCACGCTGATCGGCGTGTTGCTGCGCAAGTGGAATCCGAATGTCGGCGCCACGCTCGAACTGGTCGGTGGCGCGCTCGGCATCGTCGTGATCCTCTTCTTGATCGTCTCCTGGGTGCCGCGCAACCACCAGCTGCTCGCCGCCACGCCGTGACAGGTCTACTTCGGCGCCATCGGCCTGGGCGTGTTCGGCTTCGTGATCGGCTACGTGTTTGCGCGCCTGGTGCGGCAGGACAAACGACGCGCGCGCACGATCGCGCTGGAAATGGGCATCCAGAACGGACCACTCGGCGTGCTGATCGTGCTGCTGACCTTCAAGGGCGAGATGCAGCAACAGGTGCTGCTGATACCGGTGCTGTATTCGCTGTTTATTGTGCTCACTTCCACCGTAATTACCGTCTGGTTTCGCAGAATTACCGCCCGCGAGGAAATGGCGCGCGATCAGGCCAAAGTCCCCACGACGCAGATAGCGGCGGCGTCCTGAGCCGGGCCGAAACTTCTCGGCCTGCTGTGTACCAGCGTCCTCATCTTCGTTCCGGAACGGGGGCAAATTTAGGTTTGCCGGGTCTTTCTCTGCTTTGGTGGAGCCGCAGCACGGCTGCTCCATCCTGTAAATCACTACTGTCCGGTCAAAAGTCGAACAGAATCAATTGCCTGAATCCGTGACCTGCCTTGAGCAGCATCGCCGCCGACCTGAACGGCGTTTATTTCGATCTGGAGCGCCCCTCGGACCGGCTCAAGTTGAGCGACCCAGAACTGGCGCTTGGCGCTCTGGCAGATCGACTGGTGGTGCTTGACGAGGTGCAGCGCACGCCGGGTTTGTTTGAAACCCTGCGGCCCCTGACGACGACGCTTCGTTCGAGTGGCGCGACGCCTTTGTTCGCAGCTTTCTGGAGCGCGACATGCCGCAGTTCGGCTTTCGCTTTCCGGCCGCAACCTTGCAGCGTTTTTGGACCATGCTTGCCCACTGGCACGGCCAGTTGTGGAACGCCTCGCGGCTGGCGCAAAGCATGGGCGTGTCAGCCCCGGCTATCGGCCGCTACCTGGATGAGCTCGAAGGCGCGTTCATGCTGCGCAGCCTGCAGCCGATGGAGGCCAATGTGATGAAACGCCTGGTCAAATCGCCCAAGGTCTATGTGCGCGACAGTGGCTTGCTGCTGGCCTTGCTTGACGTGCGCACCCTGCAACAGCTTGCCGGTCACCCGGTAGCGGGCGCCTTATGGGAAGGCGTGGTGATCGAGCAACTGATAGGCGCCAAGCCGCCTACAGTCCAGGCCAACTTTTACCGCACCGCGCGTGGCGCTGAAGTCGATTTGGTCTTGCACAGCAGCCGCGTTCGGGTGGCGATTGAATGCAAGTTTTCCAGCACCCCCAAGCCTGCGCGCGAGTTTCACGAGGCGATGGTGGATTTGGAGGCTGATAAAGGCTTTGTGATTGCGCCTGTGCGCGAGGCGTTTGACCTGTCGGCCAAGGTGCGCGTGTTGCCGATTAATGATTTATCGGCTGTGTGGGGGGCTTTGGGGTATTGAGCGGTCGGAATTTGGAATCCGACCCTCGTTTGCGCTCATTTGGGCCGATGATGCTATTAATTTAGTAGCTGCATGCTCCCGTATTCATTGGGCTAAATGGCTATTTGTCTAATGAAGTGGCCGCTTCTGGATCGGCAACCTGTCAGGATTCGCGCCGCTTCTCCTGCGCCCACTTGAACGCGACTTCAAGCTCGACGACGACTCCACAAAACGCCGGACACATACTTGTGCAGCACGCTGGCAATCAGCGTCTGGTAAGGCAAGGCTTCTTCAAGTGCCCGAGTCTTATGTCCATCAGATTAGGCGGCTATTTCTTTGCGTGGCCTTGCCCAATTGCAATATCTATGAGTTAACCTGGCATTCTCTGGAATAGTTTTCCCTCCCATCCAATATTGCTTTATGTGATCAATCGCCGAATCATCGATTGATAATATCCTGAATCCGTGAGTTGCCAACGGCCAGCCGACGCCAAGTCGTTGATGTGATTGGGGAATCTGGTAGGGTTGATCCTGACGGCGCATCACCCCGCGGGTGAGTTGAGGAGGGGTATCTATTTTGATGCTGCCCTGCCCGCGGAAGACTATGCGCCAATTGATCATCAAGCAACTCGACTACGACCTCACGCCGGTGGCCGGCTTGGCGCTGGTGGGACATCAACTCAATCGCCTGGCGCCCGTGTTCAGGCAGATCGACGCCGCATTGCCCGTGGCCGGTGGCGTTGCCAACAGCGACATCCTGCGCAGCTACCTGGGCCTGCTGGTGCAAGGCAAGTCCGACTTCGACGCCATCGAGA
>JAYWDL010000424.1:0-9873 GCA_043779865.1 Polaromonas sp. | reverse complement strand
TCACCGTCGCCGCTGGCCTCGGCAGCTTCAACCTCGGTCTGCGCGGCCAGCAGCACCACGTCGCCTTCAATCACATAGCTGGTGGCGCTCTGCTCGGTCTCGGGCATGTCCTGCGCAACCTGCGCCATTTTCCACTGCGAGGGAATCGAATACTCGCCGCCGTCTTCGTGCAGCGTGCCGTTGAGCATGGCAAACAGCGAGGACTTGCCCGCGCCATTGCGGCCCACCAGGCCGATTTTTTCGCCCGGATTGAGGGAGACAGACGCGCTGTCGAGAATCACTTTGGCGCCGCGACGCAGCACCACATTTTTAAGGGTAATCATTTAAAACAAACAGATTCAAGAAAATTAGTCGGGCCGCAAGACGCCTGGCATGGCGCATGAAGCCCGAAAGACGGAAACCGGCGGTTCAGGCCAGCTGTTCCCGTGTCAGCAGCAAAACCTGGTCACTGCCAGCGCTGGTTTCAAACCAGAGCGGCTCCAGGTGAGGAAAAGCGCGCTCGAAATTCTCGCGCTCGTTGCCTATTTCCAGCACCAACACGGCATTTTCGTTCATTTGCGCGGCGGCGGTTATAAAAAGGGTACGAATGAAGTCCATTCCGTCGGCGCCACCGGCCAGCGCGAGGTCGGGTTCGGCCCGAAATTCAGCGGGCAGGGCGGCCATGCTGGCGGCATTCACATAGGGCGGATTGCACAGAATCAGGTCGTAGCCGCCGGTACAAGCCGCCAGGCCGTTCGATTCGATCAGGGTGATGCGCTGGTCCAGCTGGTGCCGGTCCACATTGATGCGCGCCACGGCCAGCGCGTCCAGACTGATATCGGCCGCATCCACGCTCACTTCGGGATAAGTCATTGCCGCGAGCACGGCCAGGCTGCCGTTACCGGTGCACAAATCGAGCACGCGATGCGTCTTTTCGCTCAGCCAGGGGTCAATGCTGCCTTCATCGAGCAGTTCGGCGATGAAGGAGCGCGGAATGATGACGCGCTCATCGACATAAAACGGCACGCCCATCAGCCAGGCTTCGTTCGTGAGGTAAGCGGCCGGTTTGCGGGTGGCGATGCGTGTGTCAAAAAGTAGGGCCACCTGCGCTTGATCCTCGGGCGCTACAGGCGTATTTTCCACTGACTCCAGGTCGTCAATCTGCAGACCCAGCTTCCACAGCACCAGCCATGCGGCTTCGTCGAAGGCATTGGTGGTGCCCTGGCCAAAGCCGTCGGAAAAGCTCAAGCCGGCATCTTCCAGCCGGGCCGCCATCTGGTCGATCAGGGCCAGCACGGTCACAGTGGGCTGGGGTATGGCCGCGCTGCTCATACCCCAGCCAGGCGCGCCAGGACGCCTTTGTAGATATTCTTGAGCGGGTCGAGCGACGCCACCAGGACATGCTCGTTGATCTGGTGGATGGACGCGTTGATCGGTCCCAGTTCGATGACTTGCGGGCAGATTTTGGCGATGAAACGACCATCGCTGGTGCCGCCCGTCGTTGACAGTTCGGTTTGCACGCCGGTCTCGGCCAGGATCGCGCCACGCACCGCTTCGACCAGCGTACCGGGCGTGGTCAGAAAGGGCAAGCCGCCCAGGGTCCATTTCAGGTCGTATTCGAGCTGGTGCTTGCTCAAAATGGCCAGCAGCCGCAGCTGCAGGCTTTCGGGGGTGGATTCGGTGCAGAAACGGAAATTGAACTCCACCACCAGATCGCCGGGGATGACATTGGATGCGCCGGTGCCGGCATGGACATTGGACACCTGCCAGCTGGTGGCCGGAAAAAACGCATTTCCCTGATCCCACATCGTCGCCACCAGTTCAGCCAGCGCGGGCGCAAACAGGTGAATCGGGTTTCTCGCCAGGTGCGGATAGGCAATATGGCCTTGGACGCCCTTGACGGTGAGTTTGCCGCTCAGGGTGCCGCGACGGCCATTCTTGATCATGTCGCCCAGGTTTTTGACCGAAGTGGGTTCGCCGACGATGCAATAGTCCAGCACTTCGCCCCGGGTTTTGAGCTGTTCGCAGACCACCACCGTTCCGTCGATGCCTGGGCCTTCTTCGTCGCTGGTGATGAGGAAGGCAATCGACAGCGCGGGCGCCGGATGGGTGGCCAGAAATTCCTCGACCGCCACTACCATGGCGGCAATCGAGGTTTTCATGTCAGCCGTGCCGCGCCCGTAGAGCTTGCCCGCACGGTGGCTGGGCGTGAACGGGTGGCTGTGCCACTGCTCCAGCGGACCGGTCGGCACGACATCGGTATGACCGGCAAATACCAGCGTTTTGACCCTGGTTTCATCCGACGCCGGATTTGCTATGGGTTCAATAGCATGCTGCGCACGTTCTACCTGCGCTACAGGCATAAAACCTTCAAACTTTGCCCACAGGTTGGTAACGCGAAAATGCGCCGGCCCGCTGACGATGGTTTCACACTTGAAACCCAGTGGCGCCAGCCGCGCAATCAGCATGGCCTGACAGCCCGCATCGTCGGGCGTGACGGAAGCGCGAGAGATCAGCTGCTCGGCAAGGTGCAGGGTTCGGGACATAGTGGTTCAGTCGCTGTCGGGTTGGCCCGAAGTAAATAGTGCAGGGGCCAACGGCCGCAGCGCAGGGCCGCCCCAAGCAAGGCCAGCCCCCTCGGGGGGCAGCGCAGTACGCGAAGCGACAAGCGTGGGGGCGACGAACGAAGCGCAGGGCCGCCCCAAGCGGAGTTCAGCCCCCTCGGGGGGCAGCGTAGTACGCGAAGCGACAAGCGTGGGGGCCATCCCTAGTGCCTCACATCCAGCGTGATTTCCGTGAAGGAAGGTTCGTCATCCGTGTCTTCATGCGCCTCATCCGCACGGGTTTTGGCTGCGGCAAAGTCATTTTCCAGCCGCCACATCAGGTTGGTCGGCGAGTCGGCATGCAGCAAGCCTTCCTTGCGCGTCACGGTGCCTTCCATAATCAGCCGGGCAATGTCCTGCTCAAAGGTCTGCGAGCCTTCGGCCATGGATTTTTCCATGGCTTCCTTGACGCCCGAGAAATCGCCTTTTTCAATCAGCTCGGACACCAGTTTGGTGTTGAGCATGACTTCCACCGCCGGCATGCGATGGCTGCTTTGCGTGCGCAGAAGACGCTGTGACACAACGGCCTTGAGTGCGGCCGCCAGATCGCCCAGCATGGTCAGCCGCACTTCAACCGGATAAAAGCTCAGTATGCGGTTAAGCGCCTGGTAGCTGTTGTTGGCATGCATGGTGGCCATGCACAAATGGCCCGACTGGGCATAGGCAATGGCGGCTGACATGGTTTCACGGTCGCGGATCTCGCCGATATAGATCACGTCGGGTGCCTGGCGCAGCGCATTTTTCAGCGCCACCTGCAACGACTGGGTATCGCTGCCAATTTCGCGCTGGTTGATGACGGACTTCTTGTTGATGAAGAAATATTCAATCGGGTCTTCAATCGTCAGGATATGGCCTGGCGTTGTTTCGTTGCGCCGGTCGATCATCGAAGCCAGCGTGGTGCTTTTGCCGGCGCCGGTGGCGCCCACCATCAGCAGCAGGCCGCGCTTTTCCATCACCAGATCGGCCAGCACAGGCGGCAGGTTCAGGCTGGCCAGCGGTGGAATCTTGTCGGGAATGTAGCGAATGACCGCTGCATAGGTGTTGCGCTGCCTGAAGCCGCTGATGCGAAAGTTCCCCAGGCCCTCAACAGCCAGGGCCATGTTCAGCTCGCCGATTTCCTCCAGCTCTTCAATCCGCCTGGGCGGCAACACTTCGGCCAGCAGGTTGCGCGGGGCATCGGCCGGCAGAATCTGGGCATTGATGGGGAGAGCCTGGCCGTTGATCTTGATAAGGGCAGGGGAATCCGCAGACAGGTACACATCTGACGCCTTCTTGTCCACCATCAGATGCAAAATTCTTTCCATCGTGCTCATAGTCACCCTTCGGTCATCGTCAATTTATGCGCGCAAGCCTGTGCCCGGATCAGTTAATCAGTCAGTCACGGAGCAGATCATTCAGGCTGGTCGTGGCGCGCGTCTTGGCGTCCACGCGTTTGACGATGACTGCGCAGTACAGGCTGTACTTACCACCGGCCTTGGGCAGGTTGCCCGACACCACGACGGAGCCAGCCGGAATGCGGCCATAGGTCACCGTGTCAGCTTCGCGGTCGTAAATCGGCGTGCTCTGGACGATGTACACGCCCATGGAAATGACCGAATTTTCTTCGACGATCACGCCCTCAACGATTTCAGAACGTGCGCCGATAAAGCAGTTGTCCTCAATGATGGTCGGGTTGGCCTGCAGGGGCTCAAGCACGCCGCCCAGGCCAACGCCGCCAGACAGATGCACGTTGTTGCCCACCTGCGCGCAGCTGCCCACGCACGCCCAGGTATCGACCATGGTGCCTTCACCCACCCAGGCGCCGATGTTGACGTAGCTGGGCATCAGGATCGCGCCCTTGGCGATGAAGCTGCCGCGGCGCGCCACGGCGGGCGGCACCACGCGAACGCCGGTGGCGCGCATTTCTTCTGCGCTCAGATGGGCGAATTTGGTCGGGACTTTGTCGAAAAAGCCCAGGTCGCCGGCGCGCATGAGCTCGTTGTCTTTCAGGCGAAAGCTCAGCAGCACCGCTTTTTTGATCCACTGGTGCGTTGTCCACTGACCGACGCTTTCACGGGTGGCCACGCGCAGCGTGCCGTTGTTAAGCTCGGCAATGGTGTGCTCCACGGCATCAAGCACGTCCTGCGGCGCCGAAGCGGGCGACAGGTTGGCGCGGTTTTCCCAGGCGGCGTCGATGGTGGCTTGCAGGTTGTCTTGAGTCATGTGATGGGTTTTTCAGTGAACTTTGGAATGAATGAATTGAACGATGCGCCCGGCTGCTTCGACGCATTCGGCGGTTTCAGCGACCAGCGCCATGCGGATTCTGCCGGCGCCCGGATTGTGGCCCTGCACATCGCGCGCCAGGTAACTGCCGGGCAACACGACGACATTGTAAAGACCGAGCAATTCTCGCGAAAACGCGGTGTCCGAGCCCTTGAAGACGTCGGGGATGGCGGCCCACAGGTAAAACCCGGCGTCGGGCAAGGCGACGTCCATCACTTCGGCCAGGAGAGGAGTGACCTTGGCAAACTTTTCGCGGTACAGGGCGCGGTTCTCCACGACATGCTGCTCGTCGTCCCAGGCCGCGATGCTGGCGGCTTGCACGACCGGGCTCATGGCGCTGCCGTGGTAGGTGCGGTAAAGTAAAAACGACTTGATAAGGGCTGCATCGCCCGCCACAAAACCGCTGCGCAGGCCGGGCACATTGCTGCGCTTGGACAGGCTGGTCAGCGAAATCAGGTTTTTAAAGTCAATGCGGCCGAGTTGCGCCGCCGCCTGCAATCCACCCAAAGGCGGCTCGTCACGAAAGTAAATCTCGCTGTAGCACTCGTCGGACGCAATCACAAAGCCGTACTGGTCGCTGAGCTTGAACAGCAATTCCCATTCGCCAAGGCCCATCACGGCGCCCGTCGGGTTGCCGGGCGAGCAGACAAACACCAGCTGGGTTTTAGCCCACACCGCATCGGGCACGCCGGCCCAATCGACCGCAAAGTTGCGCGCCGCGTCGCTGGGCGCAAACCAGGGCTGCGCGCCGGCCAGCAGCGCCGCGCCTTCGTAGATTTGGTAGAAGGGATTGGGGCAGACCACGGTCGCCCCGGGCTGGCTGGCGTCCAGCACGGTTTGCGCCAGGGAAAACAGCGCCTCGCGTGAGCCGTTGACCGGCAAGATCTGGGTGGCCGGATCGACTTTCAGCCCACTGTAGCGCCGGGCCAGCCAGTCGCTCATGGTTTGGCGCAGTTTGGGATCGCCCAGTGTGCCGGGGTAGCTCGCCAGTCCGGCCAGGCTGGCAGTGAGCGCATCCTTGATCAGCTGGGGCGTGGCATGGCGGGGCTCGCCAATGCCCAGGCTGATGGGTTTGTAGGCTGGATTGGGTATGACGTCGGCATGCAGCTGGCGCAGCCGCTCGAAAGGGTAGGGCTGAAGGCGGGAAAGCAGGGGATTCATGCGGGAGGATTATCCCCTCTGACGCCCCAGTTCCCGTTCAATCTGCTCGATGCTGGGCAGTTTGGACGCCAGTTCGGAAAGGATAAGCATGACCAATTTTGGGGCTGAAAAAGTGCCACAGCCTGTGGCCTCAGCATCCTGAAATAACGGTCTTCAACCTCACTGTACTGCGTCAAATTCACCGCGAAAAAAAGGCTTGAAGCTACTGCATCAGCCATTTGCAACCCAGCCAATTGGTCGTGGTTTACCGCGCGAACCTGCTCGGGCTTTATGGCGTTCCAGTCAATTCGCGCGTCGGTGCCAGGCTTGTCTTTCAGGTGCAATAGGTAGTTGCGCAGGTCTTCATAAGACATGGCGCTGCGGTTTGAAAAGATGAGTTCACAACTGCCGTCACCTTCATTGTCTTTTCGGGTGTCCCGGCACAGCCACGACACGCGCTCAACCAGCAAACGGGTCGCGTAGCGGTACAGGCGAAACGGCTCGCTCTGAAATATCTCAGGCTCGGTGATGGATGGTTTGTGAATCAGCACGCTCACGGGGCTGTCGAGAGTGCCCGCACATACGGCACCCGGTGCTCGTGCTTCATTTCGCGGAAGTGCAGCGCCTTTTTGGGGTCTTTACCCAACAGCGCGCGCACCTCGCGCATCACGCGCACCGCCTCCCGGTCTTTTGTCTTGCGAAACACTAACGCCGACAGCACCAGCCAGCGGCTGCTGCCCTTTTCGCCAGGCAGGAACACAAAGCCCTCGTCGCCGGACTCGTCTATATAGGCGGTGAAGCTACTTGACATTGAACCGTATCCATCAAGCGAAATTTGTCCAGAAGGGCTGGGCTGCGGAGTTGTCGGCTTTAACGGGTTTAGATTTCATTTTTACTATGAATTTAATAGCTTCTGGCGCTTATACAGCATGCGCTTGAAGCTGATTTGGCTTGAAAAATGGTCATAGACCAACCTACGGCAAGCACTTTTCTAACCGTTTGATGAGATCAAACGCAATCTCCACTTCGGTTTCGTAGAGTGGAGCCTCGCCGCCGTGGGCACCTGGATTCAAGACGCGTTCAGTAGTCGCAAGTACCTCGTCGATCAGCCGAACGTTTTCCATGGCTGTCCAATGTGTATCGGTCAATAGCTTGCGCAAGTCACCACGTTTACTGTTGATCTTCCCGCGTTCGGCAGCGGACAGACCGATTTGCGCTTCCAAGTCTGCAACGCCACTAGGTATGAGTTGCTGAAGTAATTCAATTGGTGTTCCCTTCAAGACTCTTTCATAAAGCTTTTTGGGAATGCTCAGCAGCAGCTTATTTTTAGCGGCGCGCAAATTTTCGGTCAGTGAAAAAAATTGTCCTGGTGGAAGCTTCTCTTTGCCCAACCACTCGCGCAGACGTTTAGCCGTATCGTCGGCGGCTTTGCGCAGGCATGAAGCTGCTTCATCCAGGTTTTGACCATGCAGATAGTCCTCTGCTTTTTGCATCTCTGATTTGGCTTCTTTTAACGTGCTACCAGCTTGAAGACTTGCATTTTTGAAATGCTGGAATGACCAATCCGTGTGCCGGCCTCCAATGCGTCGCCGAAACTCATTAAAAAAGCCCAAGTCGTGCGTGAGGATGACTTTCTGATAATCAGCGAAGGTTTCACTCAGAATGATGTCCACCACCTTCATCCGATTTTCCATGTCCAGACTGATAAGCAAATCATCCAAAACCAACAATTTAAAGGGTGAATCGTGCAAGTGGGCAAGCGTGGCGCCAAAGCGCACCGACAAAGTAAGCTGAGTGAGCTTGGCTTCGTTGAGGAAGGCGTGGGGCTTGGAAATAGGCGTTCCATCCATTTTGATTTCAAAGCCAATTACCGGCGGGAGATGAAGATGCTTATCCCGGTAATATTTCGATGCAGGCTGTGTCATGCCTACTATGAGTTCAAGTTTTGGTTCATTTATTTTAGAAAAATTTTTATCGTAAAAAAGCTGAGCCTCTGTGGTGATACTTGAGAGTACGTCAGCCAATGCAATGTTGAAGCGTTCAACATACCAATCAAACTCTTTGTATCGTTTTTTTCGATACCAAGAACTTTCACCTGATGCCGCCGAAGTTTCATAAGGCTTTGCTTCCTTAAGATATTTCCATAATCCGGCAATATCTTTTACGCTGGTTCCCTGACAAAACGGCAACATCTCCTGTTCAAAAACAGGCCAAAGATCAATGCTTTGAGAGTTTCTAAAGTGATAGAAACTGAATAGAATTCGGTAAGTAATGAAGTCGCTTGCGAGATTACCTTTCAGAATGTCTGGCACCTTGAACGTGTCTTGCTGGTTTTCCGACAGCGTGTAAACGCAGCCAATGGATTCAGACTGCTTCTGCAATGTGATTGCAACCGCAGCCGCATCGCGCTCATCATTAGTGGAATGCCGATTAATCAGATTTTCCAGGCGGTATTTGTCAAAGTATTTGCTAACCTCCGCTGACTCTTTTTGAGCACTTTGCAGGAAGGTGTAAAGCGTCCAGTAAAGAGATGACTTACCAGAACCATTGGCACCATAGGCCAATAGGTTTCGGCCATCAAGTTTGAAATCGAGGTGTTTGAAGGCTTTGAATGCCTTGGCTTCAATGCGTTGAATCCGAAGTGTGCTCATACCTTTCCTTCTCGCTGGATGACTGCCAGCAAGTCGGGGCTGTCCACGGGGATGCGAATAAGAATGTTGCGAATGGGGTGTTTGCTGTCGTTGGCCTGTGCATAGAAATGCTGGCCCGATGCCACTTGCTTTACCGGCGGTGCAGCGGCATCGAAGTCTTGCAGCAACGGCGCAACGTGGGCCGTGATTCCGAGATTGAGTTGTGCCATGTGATCAGCAAAGTAAACCTCCATCACGCAAGCGTCGATGACTTCCTCAAGAAATGCCGCGACGCTTTTCAGCGCAGGATTGTCTGACTTCTGCGATTCAGCCTTCGTTGCTTGCACCATGGGAACTAAAGCCTCGAACAGGGCAGCTTGTTCTACCGTAGGCTTTTTGATTGGAATTTTGTCCATAAAGATTTTGCGCAACTCCCGGCGGTCTTCGCCCAGATTCGGGAAGTTGTCCATGAAACAGCAACGGAACACCGTTGAGTTCAAGGCCGCTGTCAAATAGGCCAATGATTCCGCCTCGCTTGTCAGGATGAATGCCTTGTCGTTGATGAAAAAGTGCTCCACCGTATCCAAGTAGAACGGCAGATACTTCGTCATGTTCGGATAAATGACCTTCGCCTTACGAAAATCAGCGTGATAGGTGATTGGGTCTTGCGTTTCAAACCACTCATAGGTTCCGGTCTTTCGACCTTGCCATTTATCGCCAACCCAATCACTTGGCTTAGGTTCAAGAGATGCTCGAAAACTCTGCAAATGTCGTGCAATTGGTGAAGGAACTTTTCCCAACTTTATGTCGAGCGATGGAAAGGTCGCGATCATCCATTTTTCGTCATCTGCAAAGTCCCACTCGGTAGCGTATCGCTCAACATACCGCCCCCGCAGCAAAGGCACGATCAATTCTGCACAACGGGGGTCTTCCGCAATGAAAGCGTCGCGCTGCGCAGTACTGATGTAAAACGCCTCGTTGTAGCCGGTCAAGATTCCGCGATAAATTGCAATCTGCCATTTTTCAAGCGGTACGCCTTGCTTCTCCACTGCGCACTTGATGTGAAAGCGCTCAGGCGACATGATTACCCAGGACGCCGCACCATCGGCAGGTTGCGCAAACGGTACTGCGTTGTCTTGCACGTAGTCCGACAGTGAATCTTGAATCGAGAAACTGCGCGTCAGCACGCTGGATGGGAAACTCGCTTTGGGCGCGGATTTGGCTAGCCGGACGATGGCCGTGTCCACCATGGCTGCGTT
>JAYWDL010000423.1:0-3503 GCA_043779865.1 Polaromonas sp. | reverse complement strand
GGCCGGGCGGTGTTTCGATCAGCGCGGGAAGGGGTTCTGGCATGGTCAATCAGGGTTCAGGGGGGTGACAGCCGGACTGCAGTGGGACAATAGGGCCATGCATCCTAACGCCTTACTCGACTGTTGTACCGAGCTTCTCAAGCAGGTTCTTAAATTTGACCACCCCGCCGACATGGTGGTGTCACGCTATTTTCGCGAGCTCCGCCTCGGCCCCCGCGAGCGGGCCACCGTGGCTGAAACAATTTATGGTGTGTTGCGCAAAAAAAATCTCTACACCTACCTGGCCCAGCACGGTAGTGGCGTGCCGGAGCGGCGCCTGGCGATTCTGGGCTTCGCCGCCCCGCGCGATTTCCTGTATGGGGCACTGACCGAGCAGGAGCAGGACTGGCTCGCCCGCTGTGACCAGGTCAAACCCTCGGACTTGATGGAACTGCACCGCCACAATCTGCCGCAGTGGCTGGTCGAGCCGCTCAAGGCGCAACTGGGTGATGACTTCTGGCCGCTGGTCGAAAGTCTCAATGCTCCGGCCGGTCTTGACTTGCGTGTCAATACCTTGAAGGATAAACGGGCTGATGTGCAGAAGGAGCTTGCGCGAGCAGCTATCAAAACAGTAGCAACGCCGTATTCGCCGTGGGGTTTGCGGCTGGCGGACAAGCCGCAGCTGGGCAAGGTGGATGCTTTTGTGCGGGGCGCGATTGAAGTGCAGGATGAAGGCTCGCAACTGCTGGCCCTGCTGGTCGATGCGAAACGCGGCGAGATGGTGGTTGATTTTTGTGCCGGCGCCGGTGGAAAAACCCTGGCGCTGGGCGCTTCCATGCGCACGACCGGCCGCCTTTATGCGTTTGATACCTCTGCCCACCGGCTCGCAGCGCTCAAGCCGCGTCTGGCGCGCAGCGGCCTGTCGAACGTGCATCCGGTGGCGATTGCGCATGAACGCGACGACCGCATCAAGCGGCTGGCCGGCAAGATTGACCGGGTGCTGGTCGATGCGCCGTGTTCTGGGCTTGGCACGCTACGGCGCAACCCTGACCTGAAATGGCGGCACAATCCCAAGGCGATTGAAGAGCTGACCGCCAAGCAAACCGCCATTTTGCAAAGCGCTGCGCGCCTGCTGAAGCCCGGCGGGCGGCTGGTTTATGCCACCTGCAGCATCTTGCGCGAGGAAAACGAGGCGATTGCCGAAGCCTTCAGCATAGTAAATAAAGATTTTCAGCTTCTTGAGGCTGCGCCTCTGCTGACCCATATCGGGGTGGAACATGCTGAAAAACTATGCCGTGGGCCTTATCTGCGGCTGTGGCCCTACCTGCATCAGACCGATGGTTTTTTTGCAGCCGTCTGGCAAAAAATCTGATATTTTTAACCTCCAAAGCCCTTACACAGGCTGGATTTGTCTGCTTCCTGAGGGAGTTTCCCGGGCTTGCAGGTGTGACTATTTGCGTGAAGGGTCTTTGTGTTTAAGGCATGGCAACTTATAATTGAAAGTTGTCTGACACCGCCCTGGAGACAAGCCCGGAATGCGTGGCTGGTGCAGATTATTTAAAGGACTTTTATGATTTTGCTGGATGCCGCCATTGACTGGTTGGCTCATGGCCTTCTTGCTGCAAGCTGGTGGCAAATCGTGCTGTATGCCCTGGTGACAACCCACATCACCATTGTCAGCGTGACACTTTATCTGCATCGCCATCAGGCGCACCGCGCGATGGATCTGCATGCCATTCCGGCCCATTTCTTTCGCTTCTGGCTGTGGCTGGCAACCGGCCAGGTCACTAAAGAATGGGTGGGCGTACACCGCAAGCACCACGCCAAATGCGAAACGATGGAAGATCCTCACAGTCCTCATGCTCACGGCATTAAAACCGTGTTCTGGACGGGCGCCGAGCTGTACCGCGCCGAGACAAAAAACAAGGAAACCCTCGCCAAATTTGGCCGGGGTACGCCCGATGACTGGATCGAGCGCAATCTGTACACCCGCTACAGCTGGCAAGGCGTGGGCCTGATGCTGATCATCAACCTGGCCTTGTTTGGCGCGGCCGGTCTGGCGGTCTGGGCGGTTCAGATGGCCTGGATTCCCATTACGGCGGCCGGCATCATCAATGGCATTGGCCACTACTGGGGCTACCGCAACTTCGAGGCGCCTGACGCCAGCACCAATGTTTCGCCCTGGGGCATCATCATTGGCGGCGAAGAGTTGCACAACAACCATCACACCTATCCCACGTCGGCCAAGTTCTCGGTCAAGCCTTATGAATTCGACATTGGCTGGATGTATATCCGTGCCATGGAAATCGTCGGTCTGGCGTCTGTCAAAAAGGTTCCGCCCAGGCTTCAGCTGGGCAACATCCAGCCGGTGGCTGACGAGAAAACGCTTGAAGCCCTGATTGCACACCGTTATGAAGTCATGGCCGGTTTTGCACGTGAACTGCGCCGTGCCGGAAAAGCCGAGATTGCCATCCTGCAGGCCAAAAAAGCCGATGTGTCCATGTTGCGCCTGGCCAACCGGTGGCTGCATCGCGATGAAGACAAGGTGCCGGTAGCGGCCAAGCCGCAAATCGCCCAGGTTCGTGCCGAGCATCCCGTGCTGGACAAGATGGTCACCATGCGCGAAGAGCTTCGCCAGATGTGGATGAGCACTTCGGCATCGCGGGAGCAGCTGGCTGCTGACCTGCAGGCTTGGTGCCACCGCGCCGAAGAAAGCGGCATTGCAGCGCTTCGCGAGTTCTCGATGAAATTGCGCGCTGTCCGCACCTAGATATCTTGCACAAACTCTCTCAAAGTCGCTGTAGCGTTCATTCGTTGCGGCGGCTTTTTTTATTGGTCTGACGGGAATCAGGGCCTGTTCACGCTAACACAGTGCGAAAGAGGAATGCCGGGTGCAGTGCGGCGTCAGCTTTGTCGGCGTGAACAGGCCTTGGTCCTCGCAGAATTACAGCAGGCCGGTAAGGGGAAAGAGTCGTGCTGCCCTGGTCCCACCCCGCCCGGCTCAAGTCCAATACCCGTCAGGCATAAAAAAACCCGCCGGGGACCAGCGGGTTTTTGACAACGCAGAACGTTGCAATAATCAGGCTGAATTACTTCAGCTTGATTTCCTTGTATTCCACATGCTTGCGTGCTTTGGGATCAAATTTCATGATCAGCATTTTGTCAGGTGTGGTTTTCTTGTTTTTGGTGGTCGTGTAGAAGTGACCGGTGCCAGCTGTGGATTCCAGCTTGATTTTTTCGCGTCCGCCTTTAGCCATGATCGTTCTCCTTAGACTTCACCGCGGGCACGAAGGTCCACCAGGACTGCATCAATGCCATTTTTATCAATCAAGCGCAGACCGGCTGCAGTGATGCGCAGGCGCACCCAGCGGTTTTCGCTCTCGACCCAGATACGGCGGTACTGCAGGTTGGGCATGAACCGACGCTTGGTTTTGTTGTTTGCGTGAGAAACATTGTTTCCCACCATCGGGCCTTTGCCCGTTACCTGACAGACGCGTGCCATGAGCGCACTCTCCGTAAAAAAT
>JAYWDL010000422.1:0-3517 GCA_043779865.1 Polaromonas sp. | reverse complement strand
AAAGTGGACCCCAGTGTCAAGACAGTTTTTCAGTTAATTTAAGTTGGCTCCGTTTTCATCTGCAACTGGACGGCGTTGCCCCGGTTTTTTGTCTTGGTATTCAGTGTCCCTGAATTCATTTTTAAGCGGCTGTTTGGCAAGCGAAGCGCGTCAGGCCGGTAGGCAAATTCTTGTGGGTAAGCACGGGTGGGAGGTGTGGGGATGTGGTCAAGCTGGGCGTTTTGCGAGCTTGTCCACATATCCATGCCGACCCCCTGCTTATCCATCAAGCAGCGCTGTGTTGTCCGTCGCATAGGGGGTGTTGGTTTTTTCGACGCTGGTTTTTTCTCCATATTTGTCGACGATCATTGCACCGCCGCCGCTGCCACTGGCGTACACCACATTTGGCGTTTTGTACTGCAGTGACTGATGTGGTCTCCGGCTGTTATAGAGCACAAAGTAGTCGCTCAGCCCCAGCAGCAACTCGCCCACCGTGGCATAGCCCTTAAGGTAAATATCCTCATACTTAACGTTGCGCCATAGTCGCTCGACAAAGATGTTGTCAAAAGCCCGACCACGCCCGTCCATACTAATTTTTATCGCCTCGCGTTGAAGTACGCCAGTGAAGTCTGCGCTGGTGAATTGCGAGCCTTGGTCGCTGTTGAAGATCTCCGGGTTGCCAAAGTTGCGCAGCGCCTCTTCCAGGCAGTCCACGCAGAAGCTGGCGTCCATGCTGTTGCTGATGCGCCAGCTCAGCACTTTGCGGCTGTACCAGTCCATCACCGCCACCAGGTAGACAAAGCCTTTGGCCAGTCGGATATAGGTGATGTCGGTGCTCCAGACCTGGTTGGGGCGGGTGATCGCGATGCCACGCAGCAGGTACGGGTAGATCGGGTGCTGCGGGTGTGCCCGACTGGTGTTGGGGCCGGGGGCCATGCCCTGCAGGCCCATCGCTTGCATCAGGCGTTGGATGCGTTTGCGGTTGACCGCAAAGCCCACCAAGGCGGTGATGATGACGACCATGCGTCGGGTGCCGTAGTAGGGGCAAGCGGTGTATTGCTCATCGATCAGGCGGCTCAGCAACAAGTCGTCAGCATCGGCAACTTTAGGCTTTTGCTGTGCGTAGATGGTTGCCCGTGAGACACCGGAGAGATCGCACTGACGTGTGGTGGCCAATTCCTCGTCCATGTCGATCCAGTCTTGGCGCATCATGACAGGCTCATCCCGGACTTTTTTTTGAGCCAGTCGAGCTCCATCTTGAGGCGGCCAATTTCGCCGTACAGGCGGTCGGGCTCACTTTGTGCGTCAACGGGTTTGGGGCCGCGCTTGCCTTCGAACAGGGTCTTGGCTTGTTCCTGGATAGCCTTCTTCCACAGGCCGACTTGCACTGGGTGGACATCAAATTGCTGTCCAATTTGGTTGATGGTCTTGCCGCTGCGCAAAGCCTCCAGCGCCACCTTGGCTTTGTACTCCGGTGTGTGGAATTTGCGCTTCTTGGTTTCACTCATGATTTTGGATTTCCTGGATTTGGAGACATCTTAAATTTTTGTCTTAAATCCGGGGTCCACTTTAAGCCACACAAGATAGCTGCTGGATAGTCGGCTTGAGTCAGGTTGGTCGGCGACACGTAAGACCGGGTGGTTCGCTACTTCCACATAATCACTGCAATTTGCATTTCTACAAACCCGTGGAGCTGGTGCATTTCCAGTCCACTGGTTTGAGGGGCGTGTAGTCGTAGGCGAATTCAGTAAATGCGAGAAGAGCCTCGCTTTCCTAAGACCTTGCGCCCAACTTGTACGAGTATGGTTCAAACCAATCGGCCTCGACCACACGTCGCCCAACGATACCAGTACAAAAAGTGCGGCGTGATGCTGATGGAACTGACGGTCAAGGCGCAACGTCAAGAAACGTTGTTTGACGATGTAGCAGCACGCGACAAAGCAGCCAAGACAATGGCTGTCATGGACTCCATTAACCGGGTGTGGGGCCGTGGCACGCTGCGCAGTGGTGCGGCTGGCAACTCAAAACTTTGGGCCATGCGTTCTGAAAATCGTTCGCCACGGTACACCACGCAGTGGGAAGAAATACCTACAGCCAGTTGACATTTGGTTTCGAAGGATGCAGAACCCATCAGTGTCGGAAACTCAGACCAATCGTCAATTCCATTGAGTTGGGTCGGCTCGAACTTTGTACACGCGTGTACAAAAAATAAGGGTGGAGTCTGGCGATGACGGTGCAAAATTCCGTCGCGGACGCCCAGGTTGATGCAGACGCCAAGTCTCCACGGCGTGAACAACCGCTAATTCGACCGCGCCACCTTCTAGCGGTATATGGCGATCACCTTCGGTGCGACCAAAAATTTCTGGGCAGATCGCTTGTTTCGATCACCTGACGACGGCTCAAACTCCTTGCGCCGAGCCAAAATTTGAGCGGGATCTGCGATACCAGTATTTCGTATTATTTGAGCGGCTTTTTCTTGCTGGGCTTGTTTTTCAGCGTGTTGCGCTGCTCTACGTTCTTCCATGAACTGATGCTGAATCAACAAGTCTTGCAACTTCCTGATTTGACTTTCTCGTTGGTACCGATCCAGCGTGGCATCGTTTAATGCGTGCATCACTTTTTGATGAATTTCACGCACAAAGGGGTCGGTAGAAAATGCCTCTACGAATTTGATTTGACTCACTGCTTACTCCTTCGAAGTTCACAACCCGATGCGCAGAAGTAGTGACACATAGGGACGTGGCACCACTACCGCGACTGGAAACCAGATCCAGAATCGGACCAAGCCTCGCTATCGACGTGAACGGAAGTAAAGAAGTGAGCGCTATGAGTTTAGCCGGGAATTGCCAGATCACAGGGTTATTCGATTGTGACCAACCGTACCCTTTTGTTTATGAAACCTCGGCTTCACGGAAGAAAATTTAGGTAGGTAAACTCGTTATAAATCGACAGGCAACGATTTGGATAGCTATTCGCTATCGCTTTAAACCCAGCTTGAAATGCCCTGCTGAATCAGTTTCAAGCCAGCCCGTTGCGATTAATTTCTTGATTGTTGAAGTCATTGAGCCCATCGGTACGCCGGACTGGATACCAGTTGCGGACTGGTTCAGAGCGATGAACTTGCGGTCATTGAGCGCCCGTTCCAGAAAAGGCCACAGCTTGGCCGTGTTTCCCTTTAGTTCAGGGGGACGATTCTTCTGCGCCGCAGCCTTTCTCCTGGACGGCACAAGGACTGGTGGCAAAACTTTTGATACCAGGTTGGTGAAAACGGTGGCGGCGGTGCTGATGGTGGTATCGACTTGGTACTGCGAAAGGACAGTCAAAAGTTCCTGGTGCAATGCAAACAGTGGAAAGCCTTCAGTGTCGGCGTTGGCGTGATTCGCGAGCTTTTTGGTGTCATGACGGCCAAAGGCGCTGCGGGCGGCTTCGTTGTCACGTCGGGGTTGTACGCCCAAACCAGCGGAATTTGTCCGATACGTGAAAACCACCGATTTTTTGCCGGCCGCGCTGTGTCAAATGGACGGTCGTTTGTTGGCGC
>JAYWDL010000421.1:0-3517 GCA_043779865.1 Polaromonas sp. | reverse complement strand
ATGCTGTTCGGGCTGATTTCCTTGTAGATGTGGCTTTTACCGGTGCCGCGCGGGCCCAGCTCGCAGAAGTTGTAGTTGTTTTCCACCAGCGGCACCATACGCGCCAGCAGGTGCCACTTGACTCGCTCCTTGAAATGGCTGGGCTCCATGCCGGTCGAGCGAATCAGGGCATCAATCCACTGCTCATCGGTAAACGACTTGCGCGCTTCAAACAGCGCGGCCATGTCCATATTGGGCATCTGGATAGGTTTGAGCTCCGTCACCGCAAAAGGCGAGCCCTTCTGGTCTTCCTCAAAGTGGTATTTCAGGGTGACGATGCACCAGATGCCGCCCACCAGCAGCTTCTCGAACTGGCGCACATAGGAGTCAGAAATCTCGGCGTTTTTGACGCCCAAGTTGGACAGCAAGGCCTCGTACACGTCGCGTTTTTCGTTCAGCTTGACGGTCACCTTGTCGATGACTTTGTAGGTGCCGCTTTCGCGCACCTTGGATTTCACCTTCTCCGCCTCATCCGGGCGCACGTAGTTTTCCGTCAATATGCGCTTGACGTTGACCAATCCGGCTTGGATGACCGCTTCATCATTGCTCGCGCAGTACATGCCCAGCAGGTACTCCAGCACATAGACCGGGACGTTCGCACCCTCTTTAATCAGCTTGGTCAGGTCTTTGCGCACCACCTTGCCCGCAAAGTGAGTGTTGAGCAAATCGTCCAGGCTGTTGTCTGCCAAGGCCTCTTGGGCTGTCGTTGTAATCGTCATTTCAGCTCTTAAAAATCGTTGCCAAAAGCCAGGTCTACCTTGATGGGCAGCCGAAGCACTTCAACCTTGCTCACGGCATCTCGCATGACCAGGTCATAGCGTTTGTGAGGGTCATGGGCGCCTGCCAAAACAGTCAAGAAAACCGAACGCTTGCGCGCATCGAGCAGCTGCGAGGTGCTGTCAAAAGTGAGGGACTGCACGTCGCTGATGGCTTTGTCCTGGTCCGAACTATCCCGCAGCGAGACCACCACCGAGCGTGCCAGCACCCGCTCCGACACGGCATCGGTCTGGATGAACTCAAAACGCTGGGTGTTGGTGACCACCTTATTGACGGCGCCCAATAGGCTCACGCTAACGTATTTGGTTTTGGCGTGGTCTGCCTCGCTCTCACGCACCGTGATGACGGGCACCACTACCTCCTGCGGCATGGCACTTCCGTGGACAAAGCGTGCGCCACCGGCAAAGTGGAACCGGCTGGCCCCCTTGGGCACCCAAAAGTCCAGGCTGCCCTCTGCCGTGGTGCCGGCCGTCACCGCCGTGTTGCCTGACCATGCTTTGGATGTTGGGCCCAAATTCCGGCCAATCAGGTAGCGCTTCTTGGCCTTCAATGTTCCAGCGGGTTTGTCGTCCAGCGTGGCCTTGTCCGACTCAGCCAGCGCCGATTCCTGGTAGATAAAGCCATGGTCAGCAGTGACCAGCACAGTCGAGCCGTTGAGCGAATTGATGATGAAACCGAGCACGCTGGAGAGTTCCAGCACGGTTTGCGCCGCCGCCTCGAAGGTCTTAGTCTCAGACGACTGCTTGTCGCCCGTCATGTCGATGCGGTCGTGGTAGATGTAAATCAAGCGCTGGTCCCGCACCAGCTCCCTGCCCTTGTCTTTTCCCAATGCCATCAGGTCTTCGGCCTTGACTGCAATACCGCCAAATCGCTGCAAGTGTTCGTTACGCTGCTCCAGTGTGGCCACCAGATGCCCATCGGCCAGCACATCCAGATTGGCACTCTCTTTGTACGCGAGTGTCTGGTGCGGCAACAGTGCAGCCATGCCCAGTGCGGTGTAGCTGGGCAACACGCCCAGCATGCCGTCCAGCGATGCCTTGAAGCGGCTCTTGCTGTTGGTGTGCTGCACCAGCTCCTGGGCAACCTCGAACCGGAACGCGTCAGAAATCAACACGAACACCCGTTTCACACCGCCATCAAACAGCGGCAGCACCTTACGGTCGTAAAACGCCTGCTGCGGCGTCACCTCGGGCAGTTTCCAATGGGAAAGCATGCCCTGCGGGCCTTCTATGACTTTGGACCAGGCGGTGCTCAAGTGCGGGATAAACCAGCCCGAGTACACACCTTCAATCGTCTCCCGCAACTCGTGCAGCACAGCCCAACCCGTGGGCTCCACCGCATCGGCTGCCGTGTGAAAGTGCCGGTACAGCTGGTCAAAGCGAAACAGCTCATCGCGGTATTGGGCAAAGGCAGTGCCGGCATCGGCAAAACTGAAGCCAGCAGCGTGAGTCGATTTCAGGCTGAAAAAGTCGGCGGCGGCCGTCAATGCGTCGTAACACGCAGCAAGGGCCCGGGTGCGCTCGTTGGCACTGGCCAGCAGCGGATTGGCCCAATGCCCATCGCGGCGGCGCGCCATCAGGCTGCGCACCACGTCCATGTTGGCACCGGCACCGGCGACGATGCGTTTTTTGAGGTCTTGCACCACACGCAGCTCAACGTCCTCAAACGTCATGCATTCCACCAGTTGCTCGGCGGACTGGCTTGACAACAAGCTAACCAGGTCCAGCTCGTTGGCCACCGCCTGCGCCAGCGCGTTGTAATTGCCGAACTGCGCAATGTCCGAGCGCCAACGTCCGACAAACACCGATGCATTCGAGGCAAGGGTACGGTCAGACAACACAAAGTGCGTCAACTGGCGCGGTGCATCACCCTGCAAGCTGCGGCAAAAGTCCGTCACCAGAATGCGCAACAGCAAGTCGCGCAGGCTGGGGGCGGCGTCGGAATAGCCGAGTTGCGTTCGCACCAACTCCCAGAATGCCGGGGTCAAATCATTGGCGGCGATGTCTTGCCAGGCTTTAGGTTGGGCTGACAGGTCTGCCACGCCATCCATCACCATGGCGCCATACAGACGCTGCAAGATGGCGAACAACTCAGGTTGGTCGGCTCGGGTCAGCACCGCCAGTATCTTTCGGTCCAGGTCCTGTGCGTTATCCCCCGGCAGCACCAGGCGTTTGAGGCGGTCTACCCGGTCCTTGGCGCGCAGGAACTTGGCGCGCCCTTTCAGGTGTTGCCGGAGCCCTTGGGTGGTCAGGCCCAAGTCTTCCAGCAGGATGGAGGTGGAATCTGCGCGGAACGACTTGCTGCGCATTCGCACATCCAGCAGCCAGTCCTTGGTGGGTTCTGGCTGGGGCTTAGCGCTGTAAATCAGCCAGCGCTGGTCGGGTGAGCGTTCGATGTCGAGTTTCACACGCAGCGCCGGGGTATCGTCCAGCCGTACCAATTGCACACCGTCGAGTTGCAAGCCATCCACGAAAGCGGTGAATTCGGCCTCCACGTCGTGCCAAAACACAACTGAGTGGGCATTAAAGAGAGTGCCCAAACTCTCAAGTAGACGCTGTTGGCTCATTAATTTCGTTTCCCAATTTCATTGAAGTAAGACCTGGTAGCCGGCATCGGCAAACACCACAGACTCTTGTCCGTGCAGCAAACCATGCCCCTGGGTCACGTCGTTGACGTTGGCCGCTGTGCCGATGACGGTATG
>JAYWDL010000420.1:0-3519 GCA_043779865.1 Polaromonas sp. | reverse complement strand
CCGGCGTGAAGCGCACATGGGAGACCGATTCACCGATGACCACCGTGTCAATCAACTCGACCTTCTTGCCGGTGATGCGCAGCACGCTGACCGAGTTGTCAGCGCGGTTGGCGATCAGCGCCAGATTGCCCGCTTTGTTAATGGACAGGCCTGACGGTTGCATGCCCACCAGCACGGTGTCAATCAGCTTTGGCGGTGATGTCGTGAGGTCAATCACCCACAGGCGGTTATCCGGCACCTGCTTGAAGACCCCGTTTTCATTGACAACATTGAGCGAGTTCGCCACGATGGCAAGGGTCTCATCAGGCGTGATCGCCAGATTCACCGGCGGCCCGGCGATGGTGTTGGGCAACAGCAGGCTGGCGATGATTTTTGGCGCCAGTGGATTGGTGCCAATGTCGATGACCGACAGGGTGTCTCTGCCTGCGGCGCTCAGAATGACCTTGCCGTCATTGTCCCAAGCCTGCTTCTCGTCGTTGGCAACAATCATCAGTTCACGCTTGCCGGCTGGTGCCACGCTGGCGCAACCCGTCATGGCAAGCGCGGTTACGGCCGCAATGATTGAAATACGAAAGTTCATGAGATTTCCCGTTGGTTCAGAATTATTCGGTAGCACGAATGCTTGAAAGCTATGGTATCGAGTAAAACGAAACAAAACACTTAGGGTGTTCCTCTAATGCCAGTCCTGATGATCTCCGGCATCCGGAGCCCATCAAGGTGTGACGGATGGCTCGCATACACAAGGCAAAATAATCAAGGCGCTGCTGGGCTTCAGAGACGTTTCAGGGGGAAACTAGAGGCGTGTAGTCATCTCGGAAGTCTATGAAGCACTTGTTGAATTTATTGGCAGCCATTGCGCTGCTGGTATGGGGCACCCATCTTGTACGTACCGGCATTCTGCGGGTGTTTGGCGCCAACTTGCGGCATATTCTTGCACGCAGCATCAGCAACCGCTTCACCGCTGCTCTTTCGGGGGTCGGCGTTACCGCGCTGGTGCAGTCCAGTACCGCCACCTCGCTGATCGTTTCCTCTTTTGTCGGTCAGGGCTTGGTCGCGCTGCCGCTGGCGCTGGCGGTCATGCTGGGCGCGGACATTGGCACCAGCGTGATGGCCGTGCTGTTCTCGTTCGATCTTTCCTGGCTCTCGCCGCTGTGCGTCTTCGTCGGTGTCGTGCTGTTTCTCTCGCGGCCAGACACCGATGCCGGCCGCTTTGGCCGTGTGCTGATTGGCCTGGGTTTGATGCTGATGGCGCTGGCGCTGGTCAGTGCTTCCACACAGGTGCTGACGCAGTCGCCGGCGGTCAAGGCATTGCTCGGCACGCTGGGCAGCGATCTGCTGCTTGAAATCACCGTGGGCGCCTTTCTGGCGGTGGTGTCGTACTCAAGCCTGGCGCTGGTGCTGCTGACCGCCACGCTGGTCAGCACGGGCATGGTTCCCATCGATGTCGCCCTGGGCCTGGTGCTGGGCGCCAATCTGGGCAGCGGCTTGCTGGCCGTGCTGACGACGGCGCGCTCGGCGGTCGAGGTACGGCAGGTGCCGCTGGGCAATGTGATTTTCAAGGCCATCGGGATTGTCATGGCAGCGCCATTTATCGGCTTGTGGCTGCGCCATGTGCGCCCTTATCTGGGTGACCCGGCAGCCGTGGTCGTGCTGTTTCACCTGACCTTCAATGTGCTGGTGGGCCTGGTATTCATCGGCTGGACGCAGGTCATTGCGCGCTGGGTCGAAAAGCTGCTGCCCAAGCCCGAGAAAGGCAGCGTCAATGGCCGGCAGCACCACCTGGACCCGTCGGCCCTGGCAACGCCCTCGCTGGCCATTTCCTGCGCGGCGCGTGAAGCACTGCATCAGGCCGATGTGGTGGAAACCATGCTGCGCGGTATGCTGGAGGTGATTCAGAAAAGTGATCTCAGGCTGGCGCAGGGTTTGCGCAAGATGGACGACACGGTCGATGCGCTGTACTCGTCGATCAAGTACTACCTCACCAAAATTTCCCTTGAAGCGCTGGCCGAGGAAGAAAGCCGCCGCTGGACCGACATCATCAGCTTCACCATCAACATGGAGCAGATTGGCGACATCATCGAACAGGTGCTGATCGACATTGAACACAAAAAAATCAAGCCCGGTCGCCAGTTTTCCGAAGCCGGCATGGCCGAAATTGTCAAACTTCATGAGCGGCTGATTGACAACCTGCGTCTGGGCATGAGCGTGTTTTTAAACAGAAATGTACGTGACGCCCAAAAGCTGCTGGAAGAAAAAGCGCGCTTTCGCGACCTCGAACGCACCTACGCCAGCAGCCATCTGAGCCGGCTGTCGGCCAACACGCTGCAAAGCCAGGAAACCAGCTCGCTGCATATTGACCTGATCAGCGATTTGAAGCGCATCAACTCGCATATCTGCTCGATTGCCTACCCGATTCTGGATTCGGCCGGCGCGCTGGCACCCAACCACCTGCGCTCGCCCGCCCTGCCCGGCGAACTTTGAACGCTGCAACAGGCCGGGCCATCCACGTATTGAGCCGGATGCCGGTTCAGCCCTGTGATTGCTCCCATATTGATAGCTTCCTGCGCATGCCAATCATGCGAAAGAGGCTGATTTGATGCTAAAAAACCGGGGCGCGAGGTAAGTCGCTGCAAGGCGGGGCAACGGGCTGCCGCGTTGAAGCAAAAATAAAAGAAAAGGGAATCAAGCCTTTTTCAGCAGCCCATCGAGCCGATGATCCCAGCTGGTATTGGGCAAGACACTGGCCAGTTGGGAATCAGCGAGCGCGAAGGTGCTGCGCAACGCCTGGGCCAGTACAGCGCGGTAGTCGTGATGCGCCGGCAGGTCGCGCCCCTCGTTGAGATTGGCGCGCGCCAGCCCTGTCCACTGGCCATGCCAGCGGCCCCCTGCAACGCGGTTGCCTAGCAGCCACATGGTGTTGCCAAAGCCGTGATCGGTACCGCGCGTTCCATTTTCAGCACTGGTGCGGCCGAACTCGCTCATCACCACGATGACGTCGCCTGGCCCGGAAAAATCCTGCCGCAACCGCGCAATGCCGCGTCCCAGGTTGCCAAGGTTATTTGCCAATTGCCCTGCTACGGCGCCCTGGTTGGCATGGGTGTCCCAACCGCCGGCCGACAAAAACCCCAGCCGCAGATTTCGGTCGTTGCGCATCAGCGTGCCCAGGTGTTGCGCATCGAGTTGCAGGCCCACCGGGTCGGCCGCACCGTTGCTGGCCGCGAGCATCTGCGCTGACTGAGCCTGGAAATTTGCTGGCGTACCGTCACGGTCCAGACTGCGGTCTGCCATGCGCTGGCCTTCCCGCAGAGTCATTTCGCGGCGGCCATCAGCCAGCGCTTTTTCGCTGCCCAGTTCCTGCGCGCTTTGCAGGCGGCTGCCTGCGCCCTGCCGAAAAGCCTCGCTGAGGGCGTCATTGCCGGCGTACAGGTCCAGCAGGGCCTGGCGGGTCTTGTCATTGGCCAGCACGCCCGTACGCTCGGCGGCCTGTCCGCGTGCTATGAGCTTGACAGAAGCCGGCCC
>JAYWDL010000419.1:0-3524 GCA_043779865.1 Polaromonas sp. | reverse complement strand
CCTGGCGGATCATCGATTCTTCAAGGTTCAAAACGGTCTTCCGCATACGCGCCTTTCAATTTTCCTGAACTGGTTTCGGGGGAGCTTATGGTCGCGCCATCTTGCAGCTGGTGGGCTGCTCGGCACGCTGCGCGGAAATTGTCTTGATGACGCGAAAACCGTAGCCCGACCCTTCGACGTCAAATTTCACACCCGGCGCGCCCTGCTTGCCCATCATCGCCACTTCCAGAGGCTGCTGGAACTGATGGTCGGCGGCGCGCATGGCACCCTGAAAACCTGAAAAATTCACCGTGGCCCGCTCCATCTGGGCTGCTACGGCAGCGGCATCGCTTATGCCTGCTTTTTCAAGGCTCTGGGCCAGCGTTTCAATCATCAGCTGCATGCGCATATGCACATAGTCGTCCTGCGGCTTGGGAAAACGCTGGCGAAAGGACTGGTAAAAGGCCTCTGACGTCGTACCCGGCGTATTGGGAAACCAGTCGGCCACCGCAATCACCTTGCCGACACCGGCATCGCCCAGCGCCGCCGGCACACCCAGCGCATTGCCATAAAACGTGTAGAACTTGCCTTCATAACCAACTTCCCTGGCGGCCTTGATGAGCAGCGTCAGGTCATTACCCCAGTTGCCCGTCAGCACCGCCTGCGCGCCGCTGGACTTGATCTTGACGGCGTACGGAATGAAGTCCTTCACCCGCCCGAGCGCATGCAGCTCGTCGCCGACAACCTGAACGTCGGGACGCTGCGCGGCGATCTGCTTGCGGGCCTCGCGCAGAACCGCCTGGCCAAAACTGTAGTCCTGGCCGATCAGGTACACCTTTTTAAGCGCTTTGTCGTCCTTGAGCACCTCCATCAGGGCGGCCATGCGCATGTCTGCATGGGCATCAAAGCGAAAATGCCAGTAGCTGCATTTTTCATTCGTCAGGATCGGATCGACCGCCGAATAATTCAGGAACAGCACCCGCTTGCCGGGCTCGCGCTCGTTGTGCTTGTTGATGGCATCGATCAGCGCGGCTGCAACGGCTGATGAATTGCCCTGCGCAATCACGGTCACGCCATCGTCAATTGCCGAGCGCAAAGCGGCCAGCGCTTCTTCGTTCTGGCCCTTGCTGTCATAGCGTTCAATCACCAGATTGTGCTGGCCATCGGCAAGCTTGACGCCGCCGCGCGCATTGACACGCTCGGTCGCCCACACCAGGTTTCGGAACACCGCTTCACCGGTGTTCGCGAACGCGCCAGACAGGCTTTCAATGAGGGCGATACGCACCGGCGGCTGTACTGCGGGCTGTGCCTGGGCGGCCAGTGAGAGTCCCAGACACAGGGCCGCGGCAGTGCGTTTGAAGAGTTTTCGCATAAAGGACAGATTCCGTTTTGGTTTGAACATCGGGTCAAGCACCAGCCTGGCCGGACTGACGCCGTCAGCAGCAGCAGCCAGGGGAATGTCGAGACAAGCGGGCTGAAGCGGTTGAACGTTCAGCAGGCCACGGCCGGTTCGCGCTGCAATTCTGCAAGGTTCCAGCGCGGCTTCACGTCAAAGGTGTAGCCGCGCTGCAGCACTTCCAGATTCACCAGCCCAGCCTGCAGACGCATACCGGCAGCCAGCGCGATCATGGCGCCGTTGTCGGTGCAAAACTCCAGCTCGGGGTAATGGACACGAATGCCGCGCTGCTGGCAGACTGCGTTGAGCTGACTGCGCAGCAAGGCGTTGGCCCCTACGCCACCTGCCACCACCAGCCGCTTGAGGGCTGTTTGCGACATGGCGGCCAGCGTTTTTTTGACCAGCACCTCCACAATCGCGGCCTGCGTGGAAGCGGCCAGGTCGGCCTTTCGGTTTTCCAGCTCGGGGCCGAGTTTTTTCGCTTGCGTCAGCACGGCGGTTTTCAGGCCGGCGAATGAAAAATCCAGGTTTCCGCTGTGCAGCAAGGGCCGGGGCAGCTTGAACGCCGTGCCGTCACCCTGCTGCGCCAGCCTGGACAAATGCGGCCCGCCGGGATAAGGCAGGCCCATCAGTTTGGCCGACTTGTCGAACGCCTCGCCTGCCGCGTCATCAATGCTCTCGCCGAGCAGTTCATAGCTGCCGACGCGATCAACCCGCATCAACTGCGTGTGTCCACCCGATACCAGCAGCGCTACAAACGGAAACTCCGGCGGGTCGGCGCTCAGGAAAGGTGACAGTAAATGGCCCTCCAGGTGATGCACTCCCATCACCGGCTTTCCCAGTGCCGCCGCCAGCGAGCAGGCCACGCCTGCGCCGACCAGCAGCGCACCGGCCAGGCCCGGCCCGCGCGTGTAGGCAATGACATCGACCTCGGCCAGCGAGCGCTGCGCGCCTTGCATGACTTCCTGCGTCAGCGGCAGCACGCGCCGGATATGGTCGCGGCTGGCCAGTTCGGGCACCACGCCGCCATAGGCCTGGTGCATGGCGATCTGGCTGTACAAAGCGTGCGACAGCAGACGGGGCACGCTGTTTGTGCTGGCATCGACCAGCGCCACGCCTGTTTCGTCACAACTCGATTCAATTCCTAGGACTAGCATTGCCCAAGTGTAAGGTTTGGGCAATGGCGCGGATATTGCGTTGCTGGCCGTATGGTATCTCCACATTCCTTGCGACTAGTCGTCATTGCGCCGGATTTGCTCGCTGCCGACGAGGCTGATGTTGCCGTGCAGGCGCTGTTCGAGCGCTCGCGCCAGTTGCGTATCGGCCTGCTGCAGGGCGGATTCAAGCTGGTGGCGACGCTGCCGGCCGACACCTATCTCAGCGAGCGGCTCGGCCAGCTGCAGCCCGACATGATCATTGTCGACGCCGAAAGCGGCGCTCGTGATTCCCTTGAACAGGTGGTCATGGCAACCCGCAACGAGCGTCGTCCCATTGTGCTGTTCACCAATGACGACGACACGCGCCACGTTCGGGACGCGGTGGCCGCAGGCGTCTGCGCCTATATCGTCGCCGGGCTGGAGCCGGCGCGAATCCGCCCGATCCTCGATGTGGCGATGGCGCGCTTCGAGCATGAGCAGGGCCTGCGCCGCGAACTCGCCGATGCCAGGACCGAACTGAAGGACCGCAAGATCATCGAGCGCGCCAAAGGCATGCTGATGCAGCGCCAGGGGCTCACCGAACAGGCGGCGTTCGAAAAACTTCGCAAGGCGGCGATGGACAAGGGCTTGCGGCTCGGCGACGTTGCGCAGCGCATGCTCGACGTTGCCGACCTGCTGGGCTGAATCGGCTGCCGCTGCGATCCGGCGGCTTTCCGCTAACGCTGAATTGGTGCGCTGCACAACTACAGTGCGCAGCCGGAAAAATCGCTTTTGAATACCGCGCGAGATTGATAGGCTATAACTTCGATAGCTAGATACGCTTATGTAACATGCGCTACAGCCCTATTTAACTAAAATTTACGGTTTTAAAAACGATTGGCACAGCTTTTGCGTTGAATTAAACACGAGAACTTTCACTTCAACGGCGAAGCGAAAGATTCCCCAGGAACAAAGGCGTTCGAACCCTTAGCTCACACCAGCGTGTGACTTTG
>JAYWDL010000418.1:0-3551 GCA_043779865.1 Polaromonas sp. | reverse complement strand
ATGCCAATACCGGTTACAGCGTGGACGACGTGCGCCAGGTTATGCCAGCGCTGGTGGCGCAGGGCGTGCTATGGCTGGAAGAGCCGTTTCCGCCCCAGGACTATCGCAGTTACGAGACTGCGTACGACTTTGGTGGGATTCCATTGGCTGCCGGTGAAAATCATTTCACCCGCTATGAGTTCAACCGCGTGATTGAAGAAAAATCGATCCGCATCCTGCAGCCCGACCTCTCCAAGACCGGCGGCATCACCGAGACGCTGCGTATCGCTGCCATGGCTTCGGCTTACAAACTATCGATCAATCCGCATACTTCAGCCAGCGGTCTCAACATGGCGGCCAGCATCCACCTGCTGGCGTCGATCGAGAACGGCGGCTACTTCGAAGCCGACGTGGCCAAAGAAAACCTGTTTCGCGATCAGCTGACCAGCCGCCCGGATCTTCTCGATATGGATGGCTGCGTGCGCCCGCCCGAAGCGCCCGGCCTGGGGGTGGAAGTCGATGAAGAGTTTTTGAAATCGCATCCCGTCATCGAAGGACCGGCTTACGTTTAATGGCAGACGTGATCCGATCAACCGCAAGCAGTCAATAGAGCAGCAGCAGTTCACTATCCATCACAAGGAGACTTTCATGAAAATCCGCGCCGGCATCATCGCCACCTTCAGCCTGCTTTCTTTCATCGCCATTTCCGCCCACAGTGCGGAAAACGCGCAGTCCTTCCCGTCCAAACCGATCAGGATCATCGTACCGTATTCCCCCGGTGGTACCACCGACCTGCTGGCTCGTACCGTAGGCAGGCATCTGTCCGAGGTCTGGAAGCAACCGGTGATTGTGGAGAATAAGCCCGGCGTTAACGGCCTGTTGGGTGCCGACATGGTGGCCAAGGCGCCACCGGATGGCTACACCCTCGGTATTGCATCACCCGGTTCGCATGCCGCCAACGCCAGCCTTTATCCCAAGATCACCTATGACACGATCAAGGACTTCACGCCGGTGACGCTGGCCGTATCGGCGCCCCTGCTGCTGGTGGCGCATCCGTCGATGAATGTGAAGAACGTCAAGGAACTGATTGCGCTGGCGAAGTCCAAGCCGGGCAGCATCAGCTATGCGTCGGGAGGTTCCGGCTCCTCGCAGCACCTGGCCATGGAACTGTTCAACTCCACCGCCGGCGTGCAGATGACTCATGTGCCCTACAAGGGTTCGGCCGCTTCATACATCGATCTTATCGGCGGACAAGTGACGCTGGAGTTCGACGTGCTGCCAACCGCGATGCCGCACGTCAAGAGCGGCAAGCTGTTACCGCTGGCGGTTGCGTCCTCGACCCGGGTGCCGCAATTGCCGGACGTGCCGACCGTGGCGGAATCTGGTTTGCCCGGGTTTGAATCCAGTTCCTGGTATGGCTTTGTGGCCCCGGCCAACTTGCCCAAGGACATTCTCGCAAAGCTCAACGGCGAGATCGTCAGAGCGCTAAAGAGGCCTGAAATGACCGAGACCCTGACGAAGGCCGGCGTGATCGTCGTCGCCAGTACGCCTGAGCAGTTCGCCACACATATCAAAAACGAAGTAGCCAAGGCCGGCAAGATAATCCGCGACGCGAATATTAAGGCCGACTAAACTGCTGGAGCAGAAAACCATGGAGGTATGCCGATAGCGGCGTCCCCATCAGGGGTCGACAGATCAAATGTCTAAAAAAAGTAGCCAAGCAAAGCCATCTTGCGTAAAAGCGCGTTGTTAAACTGTGCCCGTTTTAATCCTTTTGTTCAACAAAAGCGACCTCGCTCCAATTGAACTCATGCCCATGATTCGCAAAGAGTAGCTCGTGACCGGGGACCTGGCGCCAGCGCATAAACTCTTCCCGTGTCACTTTTTAAATCCGCCTCCATCGTTTCCCTGTTCACATTGCTTTCCCGAATCACCGGCCTGGTGCGGGAATTGCTGATTGCATCGTCTTTTGGCGCCAGCGCCATGACCGATGCCTTCAATGTGGCCTTCAGAATTCCCAACCTGTTTCGCCGCCTGTTTGCCGAGGGCGCTTTCAGCCAGGCCTTTGTTCCGGTGCTGGCGGCTAACAAGGCGCAACAAGGCGAAGCCGCGACCAAGCTGCTGATTGACCGGGTGGCAACCCTGCTGACATGGGTGCTGCTGCTGACCTGCGCCATTGGCGTGGCAGCGGCGCCGCTGCTGGTCTGGGCCATGGCAAGCGGCCTGCAACAGGAGCCACGCGGCTATGCGGCTGCCGTGTTCATGACGCGCTGGATGTTTCCGTATATCGCCTTTATGTCGCTGGTGGCGCTGTCATCGGGCGTGCTTAATACCTGGCGGCGTTTTGCCGTGCCGGCCGCAACGCCGGTGCTGCTCAATCTGTCGATGATTGGCGCTGCCTGGCTGGGCGCGCCCTGGTTCAAGACCCTCGGCATTGAGCCGGTATATGCCCTGGGCGCCGGCGTGATGCTGGGCGGCGTGCTGCAACTCGGGGTGCAGGCGCCGGCACTGCTGCGCCTGGGCCTGCTGCCAAAAATCGGCTTTAAATGGTCGTTGGCGCAGGCGGCATGGGTGGATCCAGCTACTAAAAACATAGCAAAACTGATGGTGCCGGCCCTACTGGGCGTGAGCGTCGCGCAAATCTCCTTGCTCATCAACACCCAGATTGCTTCGCATCTGGCGCCCGGCAGCGTCAGCTGGCTGACTTATGCTGACCGCCTGATGGAGTTTCCGACGGCCATGCTGGGCGTGGCCATCGGCGTGGTGCTGACGCCGCAACTGGCCGCAGCCAAAGGCGCGGGAGATGCCGCCAGGTACTCGGCCATGCTGGACTGGGGCTTGCGTATCGTGGTGCTGCTGGCCGTGCCCTGCGCCGTGGCACTGCTGACATTTGCCCGGCCGCTGGTCGCGACGCTCTACCACTATGGCGCTTTTACTGACCGCGACGTGCAGCAGACCACCACCGCGCTGATGGGTTATGGGGCCGGGTTGCTCGGGCTGGTCGCCATCAAGGTGCTGGCACCGGGTTTTTATGCCAGCCAGGACATCAGGACGCCGGTGCGTATTGCGGTGGTCGTGCTGGTGCTTACCCAGCTGCTCAATCTGGCGCTGGTGCCGTACTTTCAGCATGCCGGGCTGGCGCTGGCCATTGGTATCGGTGCACTCATCAATGCGACGTGCCTGCTGATTGGTTTGATCAAGCGCGGCAGTTACACGCCGGCTCCCGGCTGGATTCTGTTTGGGCTGCAGGTAATTGCGGCCAGTGCGCTGCTGGCGGTGTTTTTGCTTTGGGCGGCCGATACAGTGAACTGGATTGGCCTGAAGCACCTTTATTTTCAGCGAATTGGCCTGCTGGCGCTTGTTCTGTGTACATCAGCTGCTATCTATTTTGTAGCTTTGTGGGTATCGGGGCTAAAACTTCGCCAGCTGCTGCGGCGCTGATTCCAGCCAGCCGGACTTGCGCTGGTTTGATCCTTGCCTATCCGGTTGATTGCCAAACCGGGTCGCTACCCCACAACGATGGGGAAATTTCGCCCACGAGCGGCGCTTCGTGCCACTTTTGCTGGCAGACG
>JAYWDL010000417.1:0-3551 GCA_043779865.1 Polaromonas sp. | reverse complement strand
GCCGGATCGGGGCCATCTACAGCCAGAACGCCAAGACGCTGGATGACTACTATGACCATTTGAACCAGGGGCGTTTGCCGGTGGAGCGCGGCCTTGCCCTGTCGCGCGACGACCTGCTGCGGCGTACGGTGATCATGGCCCTGATGTGTCAGGGCACCTTGCAGTTCGAGCCGGTCGAGCTGGCTTACCTGATTGATTTCCGGGCCTATTTTGCATCGGAGCTTGAGGCGCTTGGTCCCCGGGTCGAACAGGGTCTGGTAACGATCAGCGACTCGGGCATCGAGGTGACGGCCAGTGGCTGGTTTTTTGTGCGGGCAGTCGCCATGGTTTTTGACCGGTATTTGCAGGCTGATCGCAACCGCGCGCAGTTCTCGAAGATCATCTGACAGCGCTGCACTGACAGCTCAGCGCCAGGCTGAAAATCGGCTCGCCAAGCCGCCCGGGTTCCCCGCCGTGCAGACGCGGACAGCGCCGGTAGCGGCCGTCCTGCAGGCATGAAATGTGCCTGAAATAACTCTTACAATCCGCCTGCCGGCTGCCCACCCGAGCTGTCTGGATGCCGTTTTTTTGTCATTTTTCAAGGATTCAAGGACATATGAACAAGCATTTGTGGTCGCTTGCCCTTGCGGCCCTCGCGCTGGTCGCCTGCGGCAAAAAGGACGAAGTTCCGGTCGCGCCGTCGCCAGCGGGAGCTACCGTCAGCGCAACAGAAGAAAAACTGCTGAATATCTACAACTGGCCCGACTACATCGCCAAAGACATGGTGGCGAACTTCGAGAAGGAATTCGGCATCAAGGTCAACTACCAGACCTTCGAAAACAACGAAGCGCTTCAAGCCAAGCTGGTGGCCGGCAACACAGGCTACGACATCGTCGTGCCCGGGGCCGTGTTTGCCAAGTCGCAAATTGACGGGGGGTTGTTGATCAAGCTCGACAAGAGCAAGCTGAAAAATTACGCCAATCTCGACCCGGCCATCATGGCCAAACTCGATAAGGTTGACCCGGGCAACGCCTACCTCGTGCCTTGGGCGTGGAGCTTCACCACTGTCGGCATCAACAAAGCCAGGGTTGCCAAGGCGCTGGGCGAGATGCCCCTGCCCGAAAACGCGTGGGAGCTGGTCTTCAACCCGGCCTATACCCAAAAACTGAAATCCTGCGGCATTGCCTATCTCGACTCGCCCACAGAGGTCATTCCGCCGGCGATGCACTTTCTTGGCAAAAACACCTATTCGAACGATCCGGCTGACCACAAGGCTGCCGGCGCCATGTTGGCCAGGGTTCGACCTGACATACGCCTTTTTTCAAGCACCATGATCGACGATCTGGCCAGTGGCAAGGCCTGCGTGGCCCTGGGGTGGGCGGGCGACGTCAACATTGCCCGCAGCCGGGCGATTGAAAACGGGAACGGCAACGATATCCAGGCCCTGCTCCCCAGCACGGGCGGCCTGCTTTTTTTCGACAATCTCGCCATCCCCAAAGACGCGAAACACCCGAACAATGCGCTGGCGTTCATCGACTACTTCCTGCGTCCAGAGGTTTCTGCATCACTGACCAACGAGCTGGGCTACGCGACCGCCAACAAGGCGAGCCTCGCGAAGATACCGCCTGACGTGGCGAACAATCCGGCCATATTTCCTGATGCCGCCCATCTCCAGAAAATGGTTTCGCCCGCGAGCTTCACCAATGAGGCGCGTGCATCCATGAGCAATGTCTTCACGCTGTTTAAAAAAGGCAGCTGAGGATGTCTTTGGGGATATTTGCCCGTCGCGGCGCGCAGACTGACAATCGCCAAGCTGTGCCGGACATCGGGCAAATCAGCCATTTAGGCAGCCTTGTTGATAGCGGCACCAGCTTCGGGCCCATGTAGGAACTTACGCTTCATGAATTCAAACGCAGTGCCCGGCGAAGGCTTTCTGCAGGTGCACCACCTGGTCAAACGCTTTGACGGCGCTGTTGCCGTCGAGGATGTGTCGCTGACCATTCACAAGGGCGAAATCTTTGCCTTGCTGGGCAGTTCGGGTTGCGGAAAATCGACGCTGCTTCGCATGCTGGCCGGCTTCGAAGTGCCTACGTCCGGCTCGGTCGTCCTTAACGGTGTAGACATTGCGTCTTTGCCGCCGTACGAGCGGCCCATCAACATGATGTTTCAATCGTATGCGCTGTTTCCGCACCTCGACGTGTGGGACAACATTGCGTTCGGCCTGAAGCGCGACTCCATGCCCAAGGCCGAAATCAAAGTGCGGGTCGAGGAAATGCTCAAGCTGGTGCAGCTGGAGGCCTTTTCCAGGCGCAAGCCGCACCAGCTCTCTGGCGGCCAGCAGCAGCGCGTGGCTCTGGCGCGTAGCCTGGCCAAAAAGCCGCAATTGCTGCTTCTCGATGAGCCGCTTGGTGCGCTTGACAAGCAACTGCGCGAGCGCACGCAGTTTGAATTGGTGAATATTCTGGAGTCTGTGGGCGTGACCTGCGTCATGGTGACGCACGATCAGGACGAAGCGATGGCCATGGCCTCGCGCATCGCCGTCATGAGCCACGGGCGCGTGCTGCAGACGGGCACGCCGAGGGAAATTTACGAACACCCCAACTGCCGTTTCGTGGCTGACTTTATCGGCAACGTCAACTTGCTGGAGGGCGTGTTGACGATTGATGAGGTCAATCGCTGTGAGGTGACCACGCCCTATGGTGTCGTGAGCGTGGGGCACGGCATCAGCGGCGCGTTGGGCATGGCGGTAGCCATCGCGGTACGACCCGAGAAAATCCAGATCTCGAAGAACCGTCCCGATGTGACGGTGAATCTCTTCAGCGGGAAGGTTCGCGAGATCGCCTACTTCGGGAGCTACAACACCTTCATGGTGGAAATTCCGGGGGGTCACCTGCTGAAAATCACCGAAACCAACATCACGCGTAACGACGGCAGCGGCGCGATGACCTGGGACGACCCGGTGTTTGTATGGTGGGATGACGCCGCGCCCGTGGTTCTGACCCAGTAAAGCCGGCAGATTGATCAAGATGAAGTTATTGCGCAACCTATTGCCCAAGCCTGGGCGGCGCCTGGTCATTGGCGTGCCTTACGCCTGGCTGCTGCTGTTTTTTGTGCTGCCGTTCCTGATTCTTCTGCGCATCAGCGTGACAGACATGGGCAACGGCGTGGACCCGTTTGCGCCGCTGGTGGAAGCGGTATCGGGCACCTGGAAAATCATGCTGCGCTATGGGAACTATGCCTCCATCCTCATCGATGCAGGGCAGGGTGCGGGCGGCAACACCATTTATGTGCAGGCCTACGAGACATCGCTGAGGTATGCCTTGCTGACCACGCTGCTGTGCCTGGTGATTGCTTACCCGTTCGCCTATTTTCTGGCCCGAGCGCGGCCGTCGGTCCGGCCGGCGTTGCTGATGCTGGTCATGCTGCCGTTCTGGACCTCTTTCTTGCTGCGCGTCTATGCGTGGAAGGGGATATTGGCGGACCAGGGCGTGCTCAACAATCTGCTGCTCGCCGTCGGCATCATTCGAGAGCCGTTGCAGATGCTCTACACCGATGTGTCCATGCTGGTGGGT
>JAYWDL010000416.1:0-3554 GCA_043779865.1 Polaromonas sp. | reverse complement strand
TATAAAGAGTTGACGGCCGCACTGACCGTTCTAGCTGGAGACCCTCTCAATGCTCACACCATCCGCGGCGACAACCGATAACGGTGAAATCAACCGCGAAGAAAAACGCGCCGAACTGCGCCGCGCAGCCCTTGAATACCATGAGTTTCCAACGCCCGGCAAGGTAGCCATTGCCGCCACCAAGCAGCTCGTTAACCAGCGCGACCTGGCGCTGGCCTATTCGCCCGGTGTCGCCGCGCCTTGCGAGGAAATCATCAAGGACCCGAACGCAGCGTTCAAGTACACCAGCCGGGGCAACTTGGTGGCCGTCATCACCAACGGCACGGCGGTGCTGGGCCTGGGCGACATTGGCCCGCTGGCCGCCAAGCCGGTGATGGAAGGCAAGGGCGTGCTGTTCAAGAAGTTCGCCGGCGTCGATGTGTTTGACATCGAAATCGACGAAAAAGACCCAGTCAGACTGGTTGAGATCATTGCCTCGCTGGAGCCGACCTTTGGCGCCATCAACCTGGAAGACATCAAGGCGCCGGACTGCTTTTATGTCGAGCGCGAGCTGCGCAAGCGCATGAAGATTCCGGTCTTCCACGATGACCAGCATGGCACGGCCATCACGGTCGGTGCGGCCATGCTGAACGCCCTCAAGGTGGTGGGCAAAGACCCGAAGCAGGTCAAGCTCGTCACCTCCGGCGCGGGCGCTGCCGCGCTGGCGTGCCTTGGCCTGTTGCTCAAGCTCGGCATTCCGCGCGAGAACATTTACGTGACCGATCTGGCCGGCGTGGTTTATGAAGGCCGCACCGAGCTGATGGATGAGGACAAGATTCAGTTTGCGCAACCGACATCAGCCCGCACACTGGGCGAAATCATTGAAGGCGCCGACATCTTTTTGGGCCTGTCGGCTGGCGGCGTGCTGAAAAAAGACATGGTCGCGAAAATGGCGGCCCGGCCGATTATTTTTGCGCTGGCCAATCCAAACCCGGAAATCTCGCCAGAAGACGTCAAATCAGTGCGCGATGACGCCATCATGGCGACAGGCCGCACCGATTATCCCAATCAGGTCAACAACGTCCTGTGCTTCCCCTACATTTTTCGCGGCGCGCTCGATGCCGGCGCATCGACCATTACCGTCGAGATGGAAATTGCCGCTGTTCATGCGATTGCCGAGCTGGCGCAGGCCGAGCAAAGCGAAGTCGTCGCTGCCGCCTACGTCGGCGAAAAACTGTTATTCGGACCCGAATACCTGATTCCCAAGCCTTTCGATCCGCGCCTGATGATGAAGATCGCGCCGGCGGTGGCGCAGGCAGCCGCCGACAGTGGCGTGGCGCTGCGGCCGATTCAGGACATGAATCTTTACCGCGAACGTCTGCAAAGCTTTGTCTACGCCTCGGGCACGGTGATGAAGCCGATCTTTACCGCCGCCAAGGCTGCTTCCCGCAAACGCATCGCCTATGCCGAGGGCGAAGAAGAGCGCGTGCTGCGCGCCTGCCAGATCGTGGTGGACGAAGGCCTGGCGCGGCCAACCCTGGTGGGCCGCCCGGCCATCATCGCCCTGCGCATTGAAAAGTTTGGCCTACGGCTCAGGGAAGAACTCGATTACGACGTGGTGAATGTCGAACAGGACCACCGCTACCGCGACTTCTGGCAAACCTACCACCGCATGACCGAGCGCCGCGGCGTGACAGTGCAGATGGCCAAGATTGAAATGCGCCGGCGCCTGACCCTAATTGCCGGCATGCTGCTGCACAAGGGCGATGTCGATGGCATGATTTGCGGCACCTGGGGAACGACCGCTCACCATCTGGACTACCTGGACCAGGTGATCGGCAAGCGCGAAGGCGTCAATACCTACGCCTGCATGAACGGCCTGCTGCTGCCCAACCGCCAGGTGTTTTTGCTCGACACGCACGTCAACTATGACCCGACGGCCGAGCAGCTGGCTGAAATCACGACCATGGCGGCCGAGGAAATGATGCGCTTCGGCATCAAGCCCAAAGCCGCCCTGCTGTCGCATTCGAACTTTGGCTCGTCCAACCATCCGAGCGCGCTGAAAATGCGCCGCACCCTGGAATTGCTGCGCGAAAAGACGCCCTGGCTCGAAGTCGATGGGGAAATGCATGGCGACGTGGCGCTGGATCCGGCCGCCCGTGGCCTCATCATGCCCAACAGCACATTGGCGGGCGAAGCCAATCTGCTGGTGTTGCCCAACATTGATGCGGCCAATATTTCCTACAACCTGCTCAAAACCGCAGCCGGCGGCAATATTGCCATTGGCCCGGTATTGCTGGGCGCCAACAAGCCCATGCATATCCTGACGCCGACCGCCACGGTGCGCCGGATTGTCAATATGACAGCGCTGACGGTAGCAGACGCCAACGCGGCCCGGTAAGCGCCCGACCAAATAAGCCGCGCCGGCTGTGAGGGCCTGATACCCCTTCTCTTTATGCCTAAATTTTCAGCAATCGCTTGCGTTTTTTCGCTACATGCGGCAAACTACCCCTCTTGAAATTTAAGGGTTAACCCGACAATTCGTCAGGTTGGCTCTGGATTCAAGAAAGGTATTTTTCATGTTGCGCAATAGGTGGGGTCGCTGGCGTCAAGCTGGCGCAACGATGTTGCTGGCGTTTTCGGCCGGCCTGATCGGTGTGGCGGGCTTGTACCCCGGCACGGTGCAGGCCAAAGGCCCGTTCTCGCAGGGTTCCTCTGACACGGTGGCCATCGCCCAGTTGCCTCCCCAGGGACGCAGCATGTTGACGCTGATTTACCAGGGTGGGCCCTTCAGGCATGACAAGGACGGCGTGGTGTTTGGCAATCGGGAACGGCTGCTTCCCGCCAGCGTTCGCGCTTACTACCGTGAATACACCGTCAGGACACCTGGAGAGCGTAGCCGCGGAGCCCGGCGCATTGTGTGTGGCGGGCTGCAACCGGCCGCACCCGATGCCTGTTTTTACACCGACGATCACTATGCGAGTTTTCGCAAAATCGTTCACTAACCAGGACTGTGGTTGTTATTTTGACTTTTGACTTAAGAGAAAGAGAAGCGGAGATGGAAACACCACTTCGTAAGGACGACGAAACACCATTGAAGGGCATTCGGCCCAACATTGTGCAGTCCATACGCGCCTTCCGTGTGCCCGAATTGCAGGATGCCGCCACGAAACTGAACCAGCACTTCCTCTATGCCAACCTGGGCAACGCCCAGAGCAAACAGGACATTCTGGACATGATCGCGGCGCAGTACACCTTTCCGGCGCATTTCGGCAAGAACTTTGACGCCCTGTACGACTGCATGACGGACCTGGTTCATAAATCAGGCCCGCAGCCCGGCTTTATCGTCGTGCTTGAGCAGATTCCTGCCCATGCCAAGTTTGACAAGGAAGCGCGCGAGCAACTGCTCGACATCTTCCGGGATGCAGCGGACTACTGGGCGGATCGCAAGATACCGTTCAGATGTTTCTATTCTTTTCTGTAGCCCGCTCCCCAGACATTGGCCAAGGGGATCGGGCGAATCAGGCCCAGCAAGTCGTTGCAGAAGGTGAAGAACCGATGCCGACCAACAAACT
>JAYWDL010000415.1:0-3559 GCA_043779865.1 Polaromonas sp. | reverse complement strand
CAGATCGACTCGATCAAGTTTTTCGGCTTTGACCTTGGCAAGTCACACAGCTTTTTCGGCATCGAGTTCGCTTCGGTCTCGATGTACTACTACCTCTTCCTGGTGCTGGTGATTGTCTCGGTCATCATTTGCCACCGGCTGCAAAACTCCCGCATTGGCCGTGCCTGGATGGCGATTCGCGAGGACGAAATCGCTGCCAAGGCGATGGGTATCAACACCCGCAACATGAAGCTGCTGGCGTTTGGCATGGGCGCCACCTTTGGCGGCGTGTCGGGCTCGATGTTCGCCGCCTTTCAGGGCTTTGTTTCGCCCGAGTCGTTCAGCCTGATGGAGTCGATCATGATTGTGGCCATGGTGGTGCTGGGCGGAATCGGGCATTTGCCCGGCGTCATTCTCGGTGCGCTGCTGCTGGCCGCGCTGCCCGAGGTGCTGCGCCATGTGGCCGGACCGCTGCAGGCCATGACCGATGGCCGGCTCGACTCGTCCATCCTGCGCCAGCTATTGATTTCGCTGGCCATGATTGTCGTCATGCTGATGCGTCCGCGCGGTCTCTGGCCGTCGCCCGAACACGGCAAGTCGCTGGCCAAACCCGTTAAAGCTTAAGGAGAAGGGACATGAGTGAAACCATTCTGAATGTCTCGGGTGTTTCCAAACGCTTTGGCGGGCTGCAGGCCTTGAGCGATGTCGGTATCCGCATCGAGCGCGGCCAGGTTTATGGTCTGATTGGCCCCAACGGCGCTGGTAAAACCACTTTTTTCAATGTCCTGACCGGCCTTTACACGCCCGACAGCGGAACGTTTGAGCTGGCCGGCAAGCCCTACAAGCCCACGGCAGTGCATGAAGTGGCCAAAGCCGGCATTGCCCGGACGTTCCAGAACATTCGCCTGTTTGCCGACATGACGGCGCTCGAAAACGTGATGGTCGGCCGCCATATCCGCACCAAATCGGGTCTGCTGGGCGCGGTTTTTCGCACGCCCGGTTTCAGGCAGGAAGAAGCGGCCATTACCAAGCGCTCCCAGGAGCTGCTTGATTACGTGGGCATCGGCAAGTACGCCGATTTCAAGGCGCGCACCTTGAGCTATGGCGACCAGCGGCGTCTGGAAATTGCCCGGGCGTTAGCGACCGACCCCCAGCTGATTGCGCTGGACGAACCCGCAGCCGGAATGAATGCCACCGAAAAGGTGCAATTGCGCGAGCTGATTGACCGGATCCGAAAAGACAACCGCACCATCTTGCTGATCGAGCATGACGTCAAGCTGGTGATGGGGCTATGCGACCGCGTGACCGTGCTTGATTACGGCAAACAGATCGCTGAAGGCGCACCTGCCGACGTGCAGAAAAACGAAAAAGTGATCACTGCCTATCTGGGCACAGGTCATTGAAGGGAACGAAGTCTATGGCAAACCTACTCCTCAAAGTGACCGGCCTCAAGGTGGCCTACGGCGGCATCCAGGCCGTCAAGGGCGTTGACCTGGAGGTCCGGGAGGGCGAACTGGTCACCCTGATTGGCTCTAACGGCGCTGGCAAAACCACGACCATGAAGGCCATCACCGGCAGCCTGCCGATGCTGGCGGGGGATATCGAATATTTGGGCAAAAGCATCAGGGGGCGCGGCGCCTGGGACCTGGTGAAGGAAGGCCTGGCCATGGTGCCTGAAGGCCGCGGTGTGTTCGCCCGCATGACCATCACCGAAAACCTGCAGATGGGCGCCTACGTTCGCAACGACAATCGCGAAATCGCCGCCGACATCGAAAAGATGTTTGTGCTGTTCCCGCGCCTGCGCGAACGCAAAGACCAGCTGGCCGGCACCATGTCGGGCGGTGAGCAGCAAATGCTGGCCATGGGACGCGCCTTGATGAGCCGGCCCAAGGTGCTGCTGCTCGATGAGCCGTCCATGGGCCTATCGCCCATCATGGTGGACAAGATTTTCGAGGTTGTGCGCGATGTGTCTGCCCGTGGCATGACAGTATTGCTGGTCGAGCAAAATGCCAGCCGCGCGCTGGGCATTGCGAACCGGGGCTATGTGATGGAGTCGGGCAACGTCACCATGAATGGCGAGGCGAAAGCGCTGCTTGATGATCCCCGGGTTCGGGCGGCTTATCTGGGTGAATGAGTTTGGTCATTTAGGCGTTTTTCGCGCTAGATGCTTGCGTGGCTAGCTATTGAATTCGTAGCGTTTGGGCTTTTCTGGGTTTTGCTGGCCGGGCGATTCCCGCCCAGCAAAGCCCAGCAAAGCCAAACCCGCTACAAATTCAAGAGCTACCCGCGCCCGAGGACAAAGCGCTACAGCCCTAAAAGACCATAAAAAATCAATCCACCCGAGCCCCGGAAGCTTTCACCACCTTCTCGTACTTCGCCCGTTCGCTTTTCATAAACGTCTCAAACTGCTCGGGCGAACTGGCAACCGGTTCGGCCATCAGGGCGCTGAAGCGGGTTTTGGTGTCAGGCGCATTCAGCGCAGTCACAAAAGCCTGGTTGAGTCGGGCGACCACATCCCTGGGCGTGGCCGCCGGAGCAACCAGTCCCCACCAGGTATCGATTTCAAAGCCCCTGAGCGTTTCCGCCACGGCCGGGCAGGAAGGCGCTGCGCCTGGCGGTGGTCACGGCCAGCGCCTTGAGCTTGCCGGCCTTGATGTTGGCTGACGCCGTAGCGAGGTTGTCAAAATTGAAATCGACCTGGCCGCTCAGCAGCGCCAGCTGGGCCGGATTGCCCCCGTTGTAGGGAATGTGCAGCGCAAAAATCCCGGCCTTCGCCTTGAACATTTCACCGGCCAGATGGCCCGCGCTGCCGTTGCCGCCGCTGGCGTAATTGAGTTTGGCCGGGTTGGCCTTGGCGTATTTGATGAGGTCGGCCAGGGTGGTGATGTTCAGGCGGCGCGCCGTGTCGGCATTCATCACCAGTACGTTGGGCACCCGCACCATTTGCGTGATGGGTGCAAAGTCGGTGGCCGCGTTGTAGGGCATCTTGCTGTAAAGCCACGGGTTGATGGCATGGGTAGCTACGGCAGCGATGCCAATCGTCAGCCCGTCGGGCGGCGCTTTGGCAATCGCGTCCACACCGATGTTGCCGCCAGCGCCGGGACGATTTTCAATAATCACCGTGCCCAGCGAATTCTTTACTGCCTCGGCCATCAGGCGGGCCGTCACGTCGATCGGCCCACCGGGTGCATAGGGGACGACGATTCGCATGATCTTGCCGGCCGGCGTAGCCGTTTGTGCCAGGGCGGGAGTCATGACGGCCACCACAGCGCTGACAACCAAGGCATTGCTAATAGCAAGCAATTTCAGGCTGAAAATCCGGAGGAGGGCTGGGTGAGTTTTCATGGCCTGTATTGTGCAGAAAAGCTGAGTCGCCGGGCCGTCGTCTACGACTTCATTTTTCTTTACGCAGATGCTGCAAGGGCGCTGTCTGCCAGCGGCATGGGCTGGCGCGTTGCAGCTTCATGGGGCATATCGCTTCATCCTAAATCCGGCAGTTAGCCCGCCATAGCGAGCTGTTCTGGGGGAATCCAAGGCGGTAGTGGTTGGGTGATTTTTGCCACCACATAGTCCACAAACG
>JAYWDL010000414.1:0-10016 GCA_043779865.1 Polaromonas sp. | reverse complement strand
GCGCAAATTCATGTTGACACCACTCCAAAATTGCAAGGATCAACTTTGGAGTGGTGGATCAACAAATAGTTCAATATATATGAGACGCTACACTAGCTGCGCCTCATAGTCGAAATCAGCATCAGGCATGGCGGGTCGTCACACCCTGGGAGGGTCAGTCTCCCGCCCTACGTGACGGTGCAGGGCAATGGCTTCAATAAAGGCTTTGATCGCATTAGAGGCATCACCCGGGGCTGCGATGATCAGGCCCGGGTCGCCCTCACCGCTCACCAGTTTGTCGGAGACGCCTGCCTTGTCCAGCAGAGCCTTCGACGCGCCCAGTACCAGAATCGTTTTGCAATGCCGGTACTGGTCCTTGATGAATTCCATCGTATGACCATCCCTGGCCAGCGCCTCGACGGCAGCTTGCCCATCAGGCAACACCAGCGCATCGAACAGAAACCCCGGCTCGTTTTCCAGGGAGGCATCGGCTTGCAGCATGTCGCCTTCCGCAGTCTTTAGAGGCCCGATGCGCGGCGCGACCAGCCTTGGCACGGCACCCTGTGCAAGCAAAGCCGCCTTCACCTGCGAGATGGATCTGCCAGCGACTCCGGGCGCCACCAGCAGCGCGACCTTGCGGGCCTTGATAGTGCCATCGCCTGGCCGCGCCATCAGTGACAAGGCCGGTGACACGGTAACTTCCGGCCTGGCGGGATTGGCGAGCGCCAGCGGCAGTGGCTCGGGCAAGGGGTCCATGCCCAGACCCTCGGCGACCTTGCGAGCCAGATCCTCCGAAGCATTGCGCAGCGACGACACCATGCGCTCGCGGATGGCCGGCACCGTCACCTTGCTCAATTCGAAGCGGAATGCGGCGGCAATGTGGGCTTGCTCCACCGGTGTCTGGCTTTCATAAAACAGCGTGGCTTGCGTGTAATGGTCGGCAAACTTTTCGGTTTTGCCGCGGACCTTGGCCTGTTCTTCCTGAGCCTGCAACCGTGCCGGCACCGTGACAAAACCCTGCGCCGCTCCCGCCTGGAAAGGGCAGCCGCCCGCCAGCGAATTGGGCTCATAGGCCACGCGGCCACGGTGAATGGCCTGGCGGTGCATGCCGTCGCGCTGGTTGTTGTGCACGGGGGCGATGGGCGAATTGATCGGAATCTCGTGAAAGTTCGGACCGCCCAAGCGGGATATCTGGGTATCCACATAAGAATGAATGCGCCCGGCCAGCAGCGGGTCGTTCGAGAAGTCGATGCCCGGCACCACATGGGCGGTGCAGAACGCCACCTGCTCGGTTTCAGCGAAGAAGTTGTCCGGGTTGCGGTTGAGCACCATACGGCCCACCGGCTGCACCGGAATCAGTTCTTCCGGAATGATCTTGGTGGCATCCAGGATGTCGAAGCTGAACTGCTCGGCCTGCGCCTCGGTAAAAATTTGCACGCCCAACTCGTACTCTGGATAGTCGCCCGATTCAATTCGCTCCCAGAGGTCGCGCCGGTGAAAATCCGGATCGGCGCCCGAAATTTTCACCGCCTCATCCCATACCAGAGAATGCGTGCCGGCGGTCGGGTTCCAGTGGAACTTGACGAACACCGACTCACCGGCCTCATTGACAAAGCGGTAGCTGTGAACGCCAAAGCCCTGCATGGTGGCAAAGCTGCGCGGGATGGCGCGGTCGGACATCACCCACATCATCATGTGGGTGGATTCGGGCATCAATGAAATGAAATCCCAGAAGGTATCGTGCGCGCTGGCGGCCTGCGGCATCTGGTGATGCGGCTCGGGCTTGACGGCATGGACCAGATCGGGGAACTTCATGGCGTCCTGAATGAAAAACACCGGCATGTTGTTGCCGACCAGATCCCAGTTTCCTTCATCGGTGTAGAACTTCACCGCAAAGCCGCGCACGTCCCGCGCCGTGTCCTTGGAGCCGCGCTCGCCAGCCACGGTTGAAAATCGCACAAATACCGGCGTGATCTTTCCGGCTTCCTTGAAGGGCGCGGCCTTGGTGTACTGCGTCAGCGGCTCATAGCATTCAAAAAACCCGTGCGCGCCGGAGCCCCGAGCATGGACGATGCGCTCGGGAATACGCTCGTGGTCAAAATGGGTGATTTTCTCGCGCAATACAAAGTCTTCGAGCAGCGCCGGTCCGCGCAGGCCGAACTTCAGTGAATTCTGGTTATCGGAAATGGCTACGCCCTGATTGGTAGTCAACATCTGGCCGGACGAATCAACACGCACCCGGTCCAGCGGCTCAATGGTGGAGTTCACGCCTTCAGGCGCCACGCTGCCGGTTTTTTCCGAGCCGTTTTCCTCGCTCAAGGTACTGCCCGTGGGCAGCCTCGACTCGGGCTCGGCCGTGGCACCGCGCTGGGGCGCGATGGCGTTTGCAAATCCGTGTTCAGCGGGCTTGGTCGGGTTGCAGGGCATTGCGGCAGCCAGGACTTGTGTCTGCGCCATTTTTTCGGCATGCAGGTCGCCCCCTGCATCGGGATTTATGTGGGCAGGGCCGCTGCCGGTATTGCGTGCGGCGGCTTTTGCCGCGGTGCTTTTTTTAGAGTCGTTGCGGCCATTGGCCGGATTAGTGGTTTTTGGCATGGTCGTTAAGGTTGTGAACCGGCAGAATCGCCGCTCACTACATTACCGGGGCTCCAAATAAGACCCTGTAGGACACCGCCGTTTGCCAAAGCCAGCATTTTGTCTCCGCAAAGTTGTCCCTGCAGCATGTGGACAACTGTGTTGATGAAGTACTGCAAAAGTCTGCAAAGCGTGTCGGGGCGCGGCTTGCGCTATGGTGCCTGCGTTTTAAGCACTTGACGCACAAGGCAGCTCGAGCCGCTGCTGTCTGGCCGAAGCTATTTCAGCGCGCCAATGGCCATCAGGAGGCCGATCAGCACGGGTTGGTGCAAGAGGTAATAACTCAAACTCCAGCGTCCAAGCCACGCCAAAAGACGCCCTGCGAGCCCGGTGTGCAGGTAAAACCAGTGCGGCCGCTGGCGTAACGCCCAGGTGCCTGCCGCCATACCCCACCACATCACGCCCAGCCAGGGAAACAGCGGCACAAAATCCTCCGTGATCGGCTTACGGCTGATCAGGCCCAGCCAGTTGAAGGAGTTTTGATTAAGAAATTCAGCTCCAGCCCAAGAAGAATGGACGTAAGAAGCTATGAATTTCATAGCTATTGCCGCCGCCCCAAGAAACCACAGCAAGCTGCCCAATCCGGCTGTCAGGCGCACGATGGGAAGCATCACCGCCATGCCGTGCAGCACGCCAAAGTAGATGAAGCTTTGCGGGTACATCGCATAGGAGCCGGCAGTGACCAGCAGCGCACAACCCGCCACCTGCGCCCATCGCCACCAGAACCGGTGCCAGCCCTGGTCCTGGTGAACGGCAGCAGCCTGGCCCAAACCTGCAGTAAAAAGAAACAGGCTGACGATAGCGGTGCGCTGCCAGGTCCAGATCGGGTCAGCGTAAAAGTCCAGTTTCAGGTAACCAAAATGATTCAGGTCAAAGCACAAGTGGTAGGCCGTCATCCAGACAATGGCTACGCCGCGCAGGGCATCAAGGCAATCAAAGCGGCGAACAGGCATGGCAGAGGGTTTACGCATATGTTTTTTTGCCCTACACAGGGCGCAGCCAGTAAAAACCCGACGTGCGATTGCCGTCAGCATCGCTACCATTTTTTTAAGAAATAGAACGGCCATTCTATTTTTAGAACCTGGCGAGGGACAAGCATGAAAACGATTTCTTTACTGGCCGCTGTGCCCACAGCGTCTTTACTCGCTGCCTGTGGTGGCGACTCGGCAAGCATCACTGGTACGGTGGATGTACGCGGCGCAGGCTTCATCGTTGCGCCTAACTATGCAGGCTACGATTCGTCCAAACTGGCTTACCACCCCTACCTGAACGTCGACCAGGAATCCAGGGAGATGATCGACACACTCAGCGCCGCGTCCAAAGCGCTGTCCGGCTTTCTGCAGCCGGTGCAGGACAGCGGCAAACTCTTCATCACGGGTAACTCGCAAAGCCGCCACGTAGCCATGGCAATCCACAAGGCTCTGCAGGCAGCAGGCCAGACCGTCACGGCCAGCGCCCCCATGTCCGGCCCTTATGCGCTGGCCGCCTTTACGGATGCTGTGTTTTACGGCAACGTGCCCCTCGGGGGCATGCTGGCATCACCGGGCTGGCCTTGGCTGGCAATAAAAAAATAGCTATCGAAGCGGAGCCGGACAGGGTTGCCGTCGCCAATATCAGTAGCTTCCCCTCGACATTAACAAGACACTGATGTCTTCAAAGGGGGTTGGGCGATTATTGATAACACCAAAAGAAATGCCAGCCAAGGCAACGCCTTGACTGGCAGCTATCAAATCAATAGTTGGGGTAATACTTCAAGTGTCAGTTGCGAACTGTCATCTGGCCACGCAATTCGCCGCCCGGATTGGCTGCGGTATGAATATTGGCGTACCAGCGTCCGGCCATGAGGTCAGCCATTTGTGGCGCCGTTAGCGTTGCGCTGCCTTCCATGGGGCTGCTGATGGGACCGGACCAAGCCAAAGCAACACCTGCGTTGGCACCGGTAGCCGCCGGGCCATGGAAATGAGCTGCGGTGGCTGGTCCGGTCAAGCCGGTGTAGTTGACTTTCCAGCGAAGCAGATTGGTGTCCTTGTTGAACATGGCATCGACCGAACCGGTGCCCTGGCTGGCATTGGGCGGTACTTCATTGGCTGCGCGCAACTGGGTGGTGAAGGTGACCATGCTGGACTGGGCCATACTGGACGGGGACTGGCTTTTCATCATTCCGCACCCGGTCATGGCGGCTACTGCTACCACTGTAAGGGCGGCAAGGGAAATGCGGGTTGCTTGGCGACGTGTTGGCATGATCAGTTCCTGAGTAGTTCGACACAGATTTTGATCCGCTTAACCGCCTGGCCTGCCTAGGACAAACCCGCAACACAAAGTCAGATTTAGACCACACAAAAACAAACACAAGTACCTACTTGTCCAGTTGCACTTACGTTGCTTATTACTGGAGCTTTTCTCCTACGCAACTGGTCTTGGCCTGCCGACATGCGGCAGCGGTCCCATCGGAGAAAGTCAGATCATATTTTCATGAAAGACGCTATGACCCAACTCCAACAACACCATCTGGGCGGCCTGAATATTGCCATTCTGGTGACGGACGGCTTTGAGCAGGTTGAACTTACCGGTCCGCTGCAGGCCCTTGAAGAGTCGGGCGTCATGATCCGGCTGCTATCTGACAAGAAAGGTCAGGTGCAAGGCTATCACCATGACCAAAAAGCTGACTTGTTTGACGTTGACATGACGTTTGACAAAGCCAAGGCCGACGAGTTTGATGCTGTGTTGCTGCCCGGTGGTGCAGTCAACTCAAACCGCATACGCAACAATCCTGATGCACAGCGTATCGTCCGGCAGATTGACAAGCAGGGCAAGCCGGTCGCGGTGATCTGCCACGGCTCCTGGCTGCTGGTGTCGGCGGAACTTGTCAATGGCCGCAAGCTGACCAGTTGGCCCAGCCTGAAGGAAGATATTGAAAACGCCGGCGGACACTGGGTGGATGCCGAGGTGGTGGTCGATGGCAACTGGGTCAGCAGCCGCAGGCCCGACGACATTCCGGCTTTCACTGCCGCGTTCAAGGCCATCCTGGACAAGCGCACCCGCGACAGCGTTAAGGGGACTGCGGACGATCTGCCGGGATCAGCGGGCATGGGTGGCTGACAGTTTTTTTGCATCGGGGAAACAAACCATGGCTTCACGTGCTTTATGGAAGGGTGCCATCAGTTTTGGTCTGGTCCATATTCCGGTGGCCCTGCATTCAGCCACATCCAGCAGCGGACTGGATTTTGACTGGCTGGACAAGCGCAGCATGGATCCGGTTGGCTACAAGCGCATCAACAAAAAAACCGGCAAGGAAATTACCCAGGAAAACATCGTCAAGGGCATTGAATACAAAAACGGCCAGTACGTGGTGTTGTCGGAAGAGGAAATCACTGCGGCTTATCCCAAGACGACACAGACCATCGAGATTGAAAGCTTTGTGCCCAATACCGAAATTCCCTTTATTTACCTGGAGCGCCCGTACTACATTGCTCCAATCAACAAGTCGGGAAAAGTGTATGCCTTGCTGCGCGAAACCCTGCTGGAGACACAGCACGTGGGCATTGCACGCGTGGTGATCCAGACCAAACAGCATCTGGCGGTGCTGGTGCCGTCCGGAGCAGGGATGGTTTTGAACCTGCTGCGCTGGGGAGAAGATATCCGCTCCTGGGAAGACCTGGATTTGCCACCCGAAGGCGCAAAAGCCGCAGGGCTGTCTGATCGCGAAATGTCCATGGCCAGGCAACTGGTGAAAGATATGACGGGCAAGTGGGACCCGCATCAGTTCAACGACTCCTTCAAGCAGGAAATCATGGCGCTGGTCGAGCGCAAGGTCAAGGAAGGCAAGCTCGAAACCGTGGTACAGCCCGGGGAAACGGGCGAAACTGCTACCAGTAGCTCCAGCGCCCAGGTCATTGACCTGACCGAATTGCTCCAGCGCAGCCTGCGCAAAGGCAGTGCACCGACTACCGTGCCCAGGGAAGATGAAGCACAAACAAAACCAAAGGTCAAGGCTCCAGCATCCAAAAGCACGGCAAAGACCGCATCGCGAACGCCCACCAAGCGCCGGGCTGCCTGAACCTGTTACGCAGGCACCTCGACGCCATGGCCATCAATGATCCGCTCGAGCGTTACCAGGCCAGGCGCGACTTCAAGCAAACTCCAGAGCCGGCGCAAGGCGGCCTGCGTTCGGACAAGGCGCTGACCTTTGTGATCCAGAAACATGCGGCGCGCAAGCTGCATTACGACTTCCGGCTGGAACTGCAGGGCACCCTTAAAAGCTGGGCCGTTCCCAAAGGGCCGAGCCTTGACCCAAGCGTCAAGCGCATGGGCGTGCATGTAGAAGACCATCCGATTTCTTATGCAGGCTTTGAGGGAACCATTCCGCCCAAACAATATGGTGCTGGAGACGTCATCGTGTGGGATCGCGGTTTGTGGATGCCTGTCGGCGACCCGGTGGCAGGCCTTGAAAGCGGCAAGCTCAAGTTTGAACTGCAGGGTGAAAAGCTCAAGGGCGGCTGGACACTGGTGCGAATGCATGGCCGGGGCGATGAAAGCCATGAACCCTGGCTGCTGATCAAGGAGCGGGACAACTACGCCCGGCCCGAGCAGGAGTTTGATGTGCTTCAGGCTCTGCCGGACAGCGTGATTACGGGCCGCTCTTTGCCGGGCGAAGTGCCGCCAGCGGCAGCAACTGCGAGCACAACCACCAAATCAAAAAATCCACAAAAAAAGCCCGTAAAGAAAAGTGCAGTTCCTGCAAAAGCGGCACCCGATGCGCCTGAAGGCGCAGTCAAGGCCCCGCTACCCGAAAGCCTGGCGCCGCAGCTCGCGACGTTGGTCAACGAAGTACCTACCGACCCGCAAGAGTGGATTTACGAGATCAAGTTTGATGGTTACCGCTTGCTTACGCGTATCGACGGTGAATCGGTTCACTGCATGACCCGCAACGGCAACGACTGGACCGCAAAGCTTCCCAGGCTGGCCCAGGCGGTGGCGCAACTCGGGATCAAGTCCGGCTGGCTGGACGGCGAAATTGTCGTGAAGAACAAGAAAGGTCTGCCCGACTTTGGTGCACTGCAAAATGCGTTTGACAGCGCCGGCACGGCCAACATCGTCTATTACGTGTTTGACCTGCCGTTTTATGAGGGGCTTGATCTGCGCCAGATGGGCTTGACTGAGCGGCGCGAGATTTTGCGTGTAGCCCTTATCCGCAATCCCCAGAAAGGGATTCTCTTCAGCGAGACGTTTGAACACGCTGCACAGGACTTTCTTGCGACGGCGCGGCGTGTGGGACTGGAAGGCATTGTCGGCAAACGCAAGGATTCGGTTTATACCTCTGGCCGCTCGGCCGACTGGATCAAGCTCAAAACCCAGCTGCGCCAGGAGTTTGTGATTGGCGGCTATACAGAGCCCAAAGGTTCGCGGGCTGGGCTGGGTGCGTTGCTGCTGGGCGTGCATGGTGCCGACGGCAAGCTGCTTTACGCCGGCAATGTGGGAACGGGTTTTGATGACAAAACCTTGCATGATTTGAAAGCGCGATTGTCAAAAATCCACACTGACCGCGCTCCGTTTGCCGATCTGCCCTCCTCCATCAAGGGGCAATGGGTCAAGCCTCATTTGCTGGCCGAAGTGGCTTTCGGGGAATGGACCCATGCCGGCCGTATCCGCCACGCCGTGTTTCAGGGACTGCGTAGCGACAAACCCGCCCGGCACATCGTCCGCGAAATCCCCGTGGTGCTGGAGTATCCCCCGAAAGGTAGCCAAATGTCCCAACACCACCATGCTATAAGCGCCAGCCCGGCACTGAAGTCAATGCGCATCACGCATGGCGACCGGGTGATCGATAGCAGCACAGGCTTTACCAAAAAAGACCTGATTGAGTATTACGCCACTGTGGCTCCGCTCATACTGCCGCACCTCAAGGCGCGCCCGGTTGCGCTGGTGCGTGCACCGGCAGGCATTTCGGGCGAGCTATTTTTTCAAAAACATGCCGAAGCCACGTCGATTCCGGGTATCAAGCTGCTGGACCCAAAGCTGGACCCAGGTCATGCACCCCTGCTTGAAATACCTTCTGCCCAGGCACTGCTGGGGGCCGCGCAATTCAATGTGGTCGAGTTCCATACCTGGAACGCCACCAGCCGCTCAATCAGCAAACCCGACCGCATGACCTTTGACCTCGACCCGGGTGAAGGCGTCGGCTGGCTTGAGGTCCAGGAGGCCGCGCAACTGGTGCGAACCGTCCTTGATGAACTCGGACTGAGCGGTTTTTTGAAAACCAGCGGCGGCAAGGGTCTGCATGTGGTGGTGCCGCTCAAGCGAGCTTACGGCTTCGATGCGGTAAAAGACTTTTCCCATGCCATCGTGGCGCATCTGGCCAGCGTCATTCCCCAGCGCTTCGTGGCAAAAAGCGGACCTAAAAACCGGGTCGGCAAAATCTTTGTCGATTACCTTCGAAACGGGTTTGGCGCCACTACCGTTACCGCCTGGTCGGTACGGGCACGTCCTGGAATGGGCGTATCAGTGCCGGTGGCTTGGGATGAACTGGCAACGCTCACCGGGAGTGCGCACTGGACGGCACGCACACTAGGCGATCGTCTGGACATCGGCAATCAGCCCTGGAGCGGCTATGAGTCGTCCCGAAAGGGTTTGGCCGATGCGATGAAGACGCTGGGGTTCAAACCGGCTGCCTGAAGACGGCGGGTGCTGTCCAGACAGGCCTTCGCCTGTAGGCCTTGACCGCGAGTTGACGCACCCTACTGGCGCAGGAATAGACGGCCCCTTATCATTCACCTCAGCGCAGGACATCTGCGTCTGGAGACACCATGAAACGCCTTTTCCCATTGACCTTTGTTGCCATGCTGTTATGCGGTTGCCCGGATGCAAAATTGCCGAAACCGACTCCCATGGTGCCGAAGCCGAAAGCGGCTGCCACTACGCTGTACAGCCCATCTGGCAGTGCACTCAAAACGCAAAATGCTGATCAGACGCATGTCTCCGATGTCTCAGGGCGTGCATAAAAAATTGCATGAAATGCTTGATCACCCTGGTCAGTGCTGGCCTTAGGTGGCGGTTTATTCAACTGACTTCACTACGGCTGGCAGGCTATCGGAGCTATAAACCGTTCGCACTGCGGCTGCCTGGACGCCAATATCAAGCTTCTACCCGTCAGGCAGACGGAGCTTGCTTCATTTCCTCTGACCGGTCTTGACTCAACCATCGGACTTCAGGAATGCGAAAGCAGAGTAAAAAAAGAGGGGCAGCATTCTCATGCCACCCCCGGTTTGCAACCTTTAAAAGCTGCAAACAATAATCTTTACCCCAGAGAAGGACTTGCAGAACTCCACAAGCCAGTCGAATTAACCGCTGCATGAGGCAAAAAAAAGATGCGGGCACCGCCTAAAAGGCTGGAAGATCAGGGTATC
>JAYWDL010000413.1:0-10021 GCA_043779865.1 Polaromonas sp. | reverse complement strand
TGGCTTCACCCATTTGGTGACCTCTGTAAATCCGTTGAAACTGGCTCCCAGTCTAGCTTGCCGCTGGTTTACTTCGCTTCAACTGCCGGGAATAGGTTTATTGCAGAAAGTCACTGGACTTTCACGTCTACGCCACTAAACATTCACTTTTTTGTCGGTTCTGCCGATATCGCCTGGTCTGTCGTTGGTACGGCGAAAAAGCCAAGTGGACATTGGCACAAACAGCATGGGTTCCCGCAATGCAGCGGAGTCAGTCACTCAGCTTCGGCTGGAAAATTAGAGTTTTCGGCCAATTTCGGTCGTTCAACCTAGTGGCTGCAGAGCCCGCAATCCAGCGTCATGCCGCCAGCGCGCATCTTGCCCGTGGCCTGGTCTTTGTGGTTCCAGCGCAAAACGCGTAAGATTCATCGAGATAGGCCGATTAACTCTTGGGAGCACCGCGATGAACAAACATGTCTACAAGCTACTTGAGCTGACCGGTTCCTCAAGCGTCAGTATTGAAGATGCCGTGAGCACCGCCGTCGCCAAGGCGCATGAGACGGTACGCAACATCCAGTGGTTCACCGTCACCGAGACCCGGGGTCATGTGGTCGATGGCAAGGTGGCGCACTGGCAGGTTTCCCTGAAGATCGGATTTACGCTTGAATAGCCGCCAGCGCGCGGTCTTGAAAGTGTGCCATGTACCAACGAATCTTGCTGGCTTATGACGGTTCTGCCCCCGGACAGCAGGCCTTACTTGACTGCCATGAAATCGCGCAGTGGAGCCATTCGGAGCTGACTCTCATCGCCGTGATGCCGCTGCCCCTGAGTGCCATCGGGTTTGAGGGCGGCATGTATGACGAAACGCTGCAGGAAAGCGAGAAAAACCGCTACCAAACGATCCTCGACACGGGCGTGCGCAAGCTGACCGATGCCGGGTTGACCGTGCGCGGCGAAGTGGTGATCGGGGACTCTGTGAATGAAATTACACGCTGTGCCCGTCGGATCGAGGCAGACCTGATTGTGGTGGGTCACAAGCATCTGGACGGATGGGCAGCTCGCTGGTGGCGGGGCTCCGTCTCCAAGGCCCTGATCGAGCAAGCGCCCTGTAGCGTGCTGGTGGTCATCACGCAGTGAAAGGGTCGCGGCATGTTTCACATCCTGTGCATCGACCACTTGGTGCTGCGTGTCACAAGCCTGCCCGTCATGAAAGCGTTTTACTGCAGGGTGTTGGGCTGCACGGTCGAACGCGAGCAGCCCGATCTTGGTCTCACACAGCTTCGCGCCGGCAGCTCCCTCATAGACCTTGTGCCGGTTGACGGGCCACTGGGGAAGAAGGGTGGAGCCGCGCCCGGCATCGAGGGCCGGAACCTGGATCACTTCTGCCTCGCCATCGCCCCCTTCGATGCCGTACAGATCCAGCAACATTTGCAGGCCCACGGGGTCCAATTCGGCGAGGTACTTTCACGCTTCGGCGCAGGCGGGCAGGGGCCGTCCATTTATGTCTCCGACCCTGAAGGTAATACAGTCGAACTCAAGGGTCCGCCGTGGTCACCCGCTGGCTGATTGCATCTTCGCAGGAGGCAGTTTGATGTAGGAGGTGCGAATGTCCGTTTGCAGTCTCAAGCAGACGGCAACCTCGGCTGATTGACTTGCCGGACCCGGCCAACTGCAGACGGGTCGAGCCATTTCCTCCATTGCAGTCGCCCGTCCATCGTTTTGGCACACGCAGAATTCTCCGGGCCCGTGGGCCGCTGCTGCGGGATGCGTGTGACGCTGATCCTGAATCGGACCTGTAGGCGTAGCTTTCACTGAAAAGTCGCCTTAAATGCGGTGGATTGCTGACACCCTCCGCGAGCACCGGCATCTCCCTAAAATCCGCCAATGACACCCGCATCCAACACCAAACGCCTCAGCTACGCGACCTGCATGCGCCCGCAAAGCACTTGTATCTGCCAGTGGATTAGGCCGATCACGCAGGGGGTCGAGGTGGTGGTTTTGCAGCATCCGCTGGAGCTGGGTAACGCCAAAGGCAGCGCACGATTGTTGTGCTTAAGTCTGCCGCACAGCCGGATGATGACGGGCGAGGTGTTTGCAACCCGCTGCTGCAACAATTGCCGCGCCTGTAGCTGCAGGGCCTGCCGGCTTCGCACTACCTGATCCGCAAAGCCCATAGCCCCGATCAGCTTTCCACGCTGGAAGCGACTTGCGCCCTGGACAAGATGCCAATCTGGCACAAAGAATCCAAAATTAACGCGTCCAGGCAAGCCATTGCAGGCTGAAAAAAAGCGGCTGCAAAGCCGATTTTTTTGCTGAACACCGGTCTTGTCCAATATCGACGGGCACAAACAGCTATTATTTATATAGCAGATTCTGAGCCAAGCCGACGCTCAGTCTTTCACCCGCGACGCAAAGGTCTTGCGGAACTTCGCCACTTTGGGTCCTGCCACGGCGACGCAATAGCCCTGATTGGGGTTGTTCTCGAAATAGTCCTGGTGGTAGGCCTCGGCCGGCCAGTAATGACTAAGCGGCAGCACTTCGGTGACGATGGGTTGGCCAAACAGCTTGTCCTGGCTCATCTGGCGAATCATGTCGTCGGCCACCTGCTTTTGATCTGGCGTTGAATAGTAAATACCGCTGCGGTACTGCGTACCCGCATCATTGCCCTGACGGTTCAGGCTGCTCGGGTCATGAATCACGAAAAAGATTTCGAGGATTTCGCGCAGCGTGATGTCGGCCGGGTCGTAGGTCAGCTTGACGACCTCGTTGCAGCCGGTGCGGCCGGTGCAGACTTCTTCATAACTCGGCCGCGTCGACTGACCGTTGCTGTAGCCGGATTCAACATCGATCACGCCGCGCACCTTGACGTACACCGCCTCGGTGCACCAAAAACAGCCGCCGCCCAAGGTAATAGTTTGTGATTCGCTCATGGTGTGGGTTCCTTTTTGGATGGTTTGAGGAGGACTACATGATGGAGTGGCGGGCTTATTTCAACCCACTTTGGCCGATGCTGCACGCACCGCATCGACAAATGTGGCCAGGCCAGCGTTGTCGCGGCTGGTTTTCCAGAGGCAATGCGTCTGATACGGCGGGGCGGCGGGGCCTGGCGCGGCATCCAGCGGAATAAAGACCGTGCCCGGCATGGCTGACTGCCGTAAAGCTCTCTGGGGCACCAGAACCCAGCTCAAAACCCCCTACACTTTGCAGACCCTGCAAGCACCAAAAGGACCAGCGCCATGAAAACCAAATTCAACTGGGAAGACCCGTTTTTTCTGTCCGAGCAGCTCACCGAGGACGAGCGCGCTATTCGAGAGGCTGCGCATGCGTTCTGCCAGGAAAAGCTGCAGCCGCGCGTGCTGATGGCCGCCCGCCACGAAAAATTCGACCGCGAAATCATGAACGAGTTTGGCGAAATGGGCTTTCTGGGCTCGACGATTGAAGGCTACGGCTGCGCCGGTCTCAATTACGTCAGCTACGGCCTGGTGGCGCGCGAAGTCGAACGCGTGGACAGCGGCTACCGCAGCGCCATGAGCGTGCAAAGCTCGCTGGTCATGCACCCGATCAACGCCTACGGCAACGAAGCGCAGCGCCAGAAATACCTGCCCAAGCTGGCGACCGGCGAATGGGTCGGCTGCTTCGGCCTGACCGAGCCGAATCATGGCTCGGACCCGGCCAGCATGCTGACGCGCGCCAAACCGGTCGATGGCGGCTTCATCATGAAGGGCTCCAAGATGTGGATCACCAACAGCCCGATTGCCGATGTGTTCGTGGTCTGGGCCAAGCTGGAAGACGCTGACGGCAAGGTCGGCGGCCAGGAAGCCATCCGTGGTTTCGTCCTTGAAAAAGGCATGAAAGGCCTGACGGCGCCCAAGATCGAAGGCAAGATGAGTCTGCGCGCCAGCATCACCGGCGAAATCGTGATGAACGATGTGTTCGTTCCGGCTGAAAACCTGCTGCCCAATGTGTCTGGCCTCAAAGGTCCATTTGGCTGCCTGAACAAGGCGCGTTACGGCATTGCCTGGGGCGCGCTTGGCGCGGCTGAAGACTGCTGGTTTCGTTCCCGCCAGTACACGCTGGACCGCGTGCAGTTTGGCCGCCCGCTGGCGCAAACCCAGTTGATCCAGAAGAAACTGGCCGACATGCAGACCGAAATCACGCTGGGCCTGCAAGCCTGCCTGCGCGTCGGCCGGCTGATGGACGAAGACCGGGCTGTGCCGGAGATGATTTCGCTGATCAAGCGCAATTCCTGCGGCAAGTCGCTCGACATTGCCCGCATGGCGCGCGACATGCACGGCGGCAACGGCATTCATGATGAATACCATGTGATCCGCCACATGATCAACCTGGAAACCGTCAACACCTACGAAGGCACGCATGACGTGCATGCGCTGATCCTGGGCCGTGCGCAGACGGGTCTGCAGGCATTTTATTGATCTTTTATCCCTCCTGCGCAGGTACATCGGGCACAAGAAGCTATTGTTTTTATAGCAATTGATGGAACTGGGCGCCTTCAAACCGTTGCTGACCAGCCTGCTGATGCCACCGCTGGCGCCGCTGCTGCTGGCGCTGCTGGGTGTGTTGCTCGCCTGGCGGAAAAAACGCGGCGGCCTGGCGCTCACCACGCTGTCGCTGCTGGCGCTCTGGCTGCTCAGTTGCCACGGCACGGCGGTATGGCTGGCGCGTCATGCGCTGCCGCAATTTGCGCCGGTTTCAGCCGCGCAGCTTAAAGCCGGCGGCATCCAGGCCATAGTGATCCTGGGCGGCGGGCTGCTGCCCGAGGCACCTGAATACGGCGAGCCCCAACCCGACTCCCATACCGCGGCCCGGCTGCGCTACGGCGTCTGGCTGGCGCGCCAATCGGGCTTGCCTGTGGCCTTTACCGGTGGTCTGGGCTGGGCGGCCAATGGCGCGCAGCAGGCATCAGAGGCGGAAGTGGCCGCGCGCGTGGCGCTGCAAGACTATGGCGTCACGCTGCGCTGGACTGAAGCCGAGTCGCGCGACACCTCGGGCAATGCGCGCCTGCTGGCACCTTTGCTCCAGCAGGGCGGTGTGCAGCGCATAGCCTTGGTCACTGATGCCTGGCATATGCCGCGCTCGGTGGCCGCTTTTGAGCGCGAAGGCTTGCGCGTAACGCCGGCACCGATGGCTTTTGTGCTTCCGGTCGAACGTGGGCTGCTGGAGTGGATGCCCTCCGCGCGCGGCCTGCTGGCGTCGCGGCAAGTGCTGCGCGAATGCCTGGGTCTGGCGGTCGGTCGGTTTACTCCTGTTTGACACACTGACCAGCAGGGCTTGCTGAGCCCATCGGAGTATCGGTTGACGGCTAAAGGGCAAGCCGCTATATTACTAACCAGTCAGTCAGTAACCATGCCTCAATCCCAACCGAGCAATCCTAGCCCAGCCACCGCCGCCAAGCGCGAGCGTCGTAAGGAAGCACGTCCGGGTGAACTGCTCGACGCGGCGCTCGATCTATTTGTTGAAAAAGGCTTTGCCGCCACCCGGGTTGAAGAAGTCGCGGCGCGTGCCGGCGTTTCAAAGGGCACGCTGTTTTTGTATTTCCAAAGCAAGGACGAGCTGTTCAAGGCCGTTGTGCGCGAGAACATTTCCGGGCATTTCAAGGAATGGAACGACGAGTTTGAATCCTTTGCAGGCAGCACGGTCGAGATGCTGGACTTTTGCATGAACAGCTGGTGGGATCGCGTTGGTGCGACCAAGGCCTCGGGCATCAACAAGCTGATGGTGAGCGAGGCCGGAAATTTTCCGGACATCGCCGCCTTTTACCAGCAGGAAGTCACCCAGCCGGGCCAAGCCTTGATACGCCGGATATTGCAGCGCGGCATGGATAGAGGTGAATTTCGCCAGCTTGATCTGGACTATGCCGTTTACAGCGTGGTGGCGCCGATGATTTTCCTGATTCTGTCCAAACATTCCATGGGCGGTTGCGTGCCGGACCAGGGTCAACTGAACCCGAAAAAATACATTGCTTCGCAATTGAGCATTATTTTGTACGGCTTGCGCCATTCGCCAGGCGATGCAGCCCCCGTCCCCCCGAGGTGAACTACACCGTCTCCACCCTCAACACCGGCAGTGCGCAGGGAAAAATGTACTCCAGCGTGTACGTTCGCCTGGTCGATCGCAAATCGCGCAACCGCAATGCCGACGAGATGTCGGCCGTGCTGTGCGAGCGGCTCAAGCAGGTGCCCGGCATTACCGTGACCCATGCCGGCCTGCTCGATCCGGTGGGCGGCAACAAGCAGGTCGAGTTTTCGCTGCAGGGGCCTGACCTGCAGGAGTTGGGCCGCCTCACGCGCCTCGTCACCGAAAAAATCCGGGTCATTCCTGGCCTGGTCGATCTGGACTCCAGCCTGAAGGCCGATCAGCCAGTGGTTGAAGTAGCGGTGCGGCGCGATGCCGCTTCAGACCTGGGCCTGTCGGTTTCGCAGATTGCCGCCTCGCTGCGCATACTGATTGCCGGGCAGACCGTAGGCAACTGGCGCGCGCCTGACGACCAGACTTATGACGTGAATGTTCGCCTGGCGCCCGACGCGCGCAACGCACCGCAGGACCTGGAGAGCCTGCCTTTCATGAACAGCGCCGTGGGCAGCAATGCCGATGGCTCTGCCCGCATCGTGCGGCTCAGCCAGGTCGCCAGCGTCAGCGAATCGACCGGCCCAAACCAGATCAACCGGCGCGACCTGACCCGCGAAGTCGCCATCAATGCCAATGTCTACAAGCGCTCGGCCGGCGAAGTGTCCAGCGACATCAAGGCCGCGCTGAGCGAGGTCAATTTCCCGCCCGGCTACCGCTACCAGTTCAGCGGTTCGACCAAAAACATGGCTGAATCGTTTGGCTACGCCGTGTCGGCGCTGGTGATGGCGATTTTGTTCATCTACATGATCCTGGCCAGCCAGTTCAAAAGCTTTCTGCAGCCGATGGCGCTGATGACGTCGCTGCCGCTGACGCTGATTGGCGTGGTGCTGGCGCTGCTGCTGTTCGGCTCAACGCTGTCGATGTTTTCCGGCATGGACCGCGCAGACGCCCTGCTGCTGGCGGCCAAAGTCAGGCTGCGCCCCATCCTGATGACGACGCTGGCGATGATTTTCGGCATGGTGCCGCTGGCCTTTGCCTTGAGCGAAGGCTCGGAGCAGCGCGCGCCCATGGGCCAGGCGGTGATTGGCGGCGTCATCACCTCTTCGCTGCTGACGCTGGTGGTTGTGCCGGTAACCCACTGCTACATGGACGATCTGGCGCAGTGGTTCAAGCGCAAGTTTCAGGGGAAAGCACACGACGCAGCGCCAGCCATTGCCAAAGAATCCCCTCAGGAAATTGCCGCACGCCCCGTCTAAAATCAGGTCTAGAACACGACGCAGCCGTGTCCGCCGTTTCTCTCTTTCACACCGCCCCCACAACAGGTCCGCCATGAACTACGAACAAGCCCGATTCAACATGATTGAGCAGCAAATCCGCCCCTGGGAAGTGCTGGACAGCCAGGTCCTTTCCCTGCTCGCGGTCATCAGGCGTGAGGATTTTGTGCCGCCCGCCTGCAAGGCCTTGGCGTTTGTCGACATGCAAATCCCCCTGCCGCCGCAGCACAACCCCAGCCAGTGCATGCTGGAGCCCAAGGTCGAAGCGCGCCTGCTGCAGGACTTGTCGGTGCAAAAGCATGAAAAAGTGCTGGAAATCGGCACCGGCTCCGGTTACATGGCGGCGCTCCTGGCGCACCGGGCGCAGCAGGTCATCACCTTGGAAATCGAGCCTGCGCTGGTTGAAACCGCACGCCGAAACCTGCAGAAGGCCGGCATTTACAACACAGAAGTTCGCCTTGGCGACGGCTCTGCCAACCTGGCCGAAGCCGTGTCCGACAACGACCCGCTGTGTGGCCTATTTGACGTGATTGTGCTGAGCGGCTCGGTCGCCGTGGTGCCGGCTTCGCTGCTGGCGCTGCTCAAGGTCGGTGGTCGCCTGAGCGCCATCGTCGGTTTTGAGCCAATGATGCGCGCCACGCTCATCACGCGCGTCGGTCAGGACGCCTGGCGCACGCTAGAGGCCTGGGACACCGTGGCGCCACGGCTTCTCAATTTCCCGGAACCGTCGAAATTCACTTTCTGAAAACCTGAAGAAACCGCAAGGACAGCCTGATGATTTCCCAACTGAATCCTACCGATTTTGCCGCCTGGCGCGACCGCGGAACTGCAGCCGCAGGGACGGCGCCCGCTGCCCTTCCCGTGGTGCTCGATGTGCGTGAGCCCTGGGAAGTGCAAACGGCCTCTATCAGGGAAGACGGCTTCATACTGCTGACCATTCCCATGCGGGAAATTCCGGCGCGGCTGGCCGGGTTGCAGGCTACCCACGGCGCAGACCATCCGATTGCCTGCCTCTGCCACCACGGCATGCGCAGCCTGCAGGTGGCCAACTACCTGGCGCAAAGCGGTTTTGGCGAAGTCGTCAATCTGCAGGGCGGAATTGACGCCTGGTCGCAGCAGGTTGATCCGTCGGTTGCGCGGTACTGAATTTCGTAGCCGTGAAGCCTGACTGGACTGTCCCCATTTCCATCGGCTGATCGTTTTTTCTGATTCATTCAACTCCTGCAAGACTCTTATGACCCTGCCCAAAAGACTGGCGGCACCCTGCTTGTCGATGTTGACCCTGTCGGTAGCATTCGCTCTGGCAGCGCTTGCTCCCCTGGCGCAAGCGCAGAGCCTGGTGGAGTTGTATGAATCGGCCCGTGCTTTTGATGCGACCTACCAATCGGCCAAGCTGCAATACGATGCCAACCTGGCCCGGGCCGACCAGGCCAGGGCCGGCATTCTGCCCAGCGCAGGGCTTTCCGCAGGCGCATCACGCATTGGCGTTGAAAACACCACGCCCTCAATCAGCACCAACTTCAACACGCAAAACGCCACGCTCAGCGCCACACAACCGCTGTACCGGCCCGCCAACCGGGCCACTTACGAGCAGGGCTTCAAGCAGGTCGACCTGGCCCGCGCCCAGCTTGAATCGGCTTCGCAGGACCTGATCGTGCGCACCAGCCAGGCTTACTTTGACGTTCTGGCGGCGCAGGACACCTTGGCCTTTGTGCGGGCGCAAAAAGAAGCGGTGGCCGAGCAGCTGGCTTTTGCCAAACGCAATTTTGAAGTCGGCACTTCCACCATCACCGACACCCGCGAAGCCCAGGCGCGCTACGACCTGGTGATTGCGCAGGAAATTGCCGCCGAGAACGATTTGCGCGTCAAGAAAATCACGCTCGACCAACTGGTCGGCATCAACGAATCGCAGCCCAGGCCCCTGGCGGCCCCGGTGAATTTGCCGCCGTTGGTGCCAGCCGATGTGACGACCTGGGTGCAGCAGTCCGAAGTGGTGCATCCGAGCATTCGCCAAGCCCAGAGCAACGCAGAAATTGCTGACCTGGAAGTCAAAAAAGCAGAAGCCGGCCACATGCCCACGCTGGACGCCACCGCCAGTTACAACATCACCAAAAATCCGACGAACACGGCGCAAAACGGCATTACGTCCCGCGCCAACACCAGCAATGTCGGCCTGCTGCTCAACGTGCCGCTGTTCGCCGGTTTTTCGATACAAAATCGTATCCGCGAGACCCTTTCGCTGCGCGACAAGGCGCTGAGCGACCTGGAAGGCACGCGCCGCACCGTGGTGCAGAGCGTGCGCACCGCCTACTTTGGCGTGCAGTCGGGCCAGGGACAGGTCAAGGCGCTGGAAGCGGCCGAGCTGTCAAGCCAGAGCGCGCTGGACGCAAACAAGCTGGGCTACCAGGTCGGCGTTCGCATCAACATTGACGTGCTGAATTCGCAAAGCCAGCTGTTCCAGACCAAGCGCGATCTGGCGCAGGCGCGCTACAACGTGCTGCTGGGCGATTTGCGTTTGCGGCAGGCTAGCGGTACGTTGACGCCGGATGATTTGCAGCAGATTAATGGGTTGCTGGCGCGTTGACCGGGCAGCCGCAGGCGGCGGCTTCGATGAGGTTTTGTCCGCCCAGCGGCGCAAAGCTGCCGCCCAGCAAGCAGGCGTCGCTCAGGCCGTAATACAG
>JAYWDL010000412.1:0-10061 GCA_043779865.1 Polaromonas sp. | reverse complement strand
AGAGGGGACAGGAACGGCAACAAGGGTCATCCGCAAACGCCCAGGTGGCCGCACTGGGTGCAGTAGTCGCAGCCGTCCTTGCGGATGACGGCGTGGGCGCCGCATTCGCTGCATTTCTTGCCGGCCATCACAGGCGGCGCCAGGGTGGAGTCAAGCTGCGCTTGCGCCGCTGGCGCCAGGTTCACGACGGACTGGGCAGAGCGCCTGGCGATGATGTTTTGCACCGCATAGGCAATCGCCGCCACCTCAGAGTCGTGCCACAGCGGCACACGCGTGCCGTCGGCTTTTTCGTAGGTTCCCAGCCGCACCGGACCCCGGTCCCAGGCCACCTTGCGCATGTCGCTGAGGGCGCGCTCCAGGAAGCCGCCGCGCGCGGCCAGCGACAGCATGCGCATGCTGGAGGTGATCCATTGCTGCGATTCGCCGCTTTGCCCCACCGGCATGAAAAACTCGATGGCGCGTTCTGACGTGCCTGTGCCGCTGGCTGCGGGAACCGGCAAAAACGACACCACCAGGTACAGCCGCTTGTGGCCTTCCTGGGTCCAGTATTCGACCTTTTCCGCGACAGCCGACAGTGCGCCCTTGGGACGGCTTTCAATCACCGTGCGCATCGGGTCGACCGGGGCAGTGGCCACCGCTGCGGTCACGGCCTCTGGACTCGCGTGGGTTTCCAGCACCGCACCCAGAATGGCATTGGGCCGGTAGGTCGCCAGGCCCTTGAGCCGCGCCCGCCAGGCCTGCAGGTACAGGCTCTTGAAGTCGTCATAGGCGTAGTCGGCCGGCACATTCACGGTCTTGGAAATCGCCGTGTCGATGAAAGGCTGCACCGCCTCCATCATGGCGATGTGGCTGGCTGCTGACATCTCCAGCGCCGAAACGAAATAGTCGGGCAGTTTGTCCACATTGCCGCCCAGTTCGCGGTACAGCCGCCAGGCGTGGTCTTCAACCGCATACTCGGTGGTGCTGCCGTCGGACTCGCGCTTTTTGCGCCGGTACATCCAGGAAAACGCCGGCTCGATGCCGTTGGACGCATTGTCTGCAAAGGCCAGGCTGACCGTGCCGGTGGGCGCAATCGACAGCAGATGGCTGTTGCGAATGCCTCCCGCACGGATGGCCTGCTGCAGTTCAGCCGGAAGCCGGCTGGCAAAGGTGCCGGGGGCGAGATAGCCTTCGGCGTCGAACTTGGGAAACGCCCCCTTTTCCTTCGCCAGCGCCACCGAAGCGGTATACGCTGCATCGCGCATGCGCACCGCAATCCGGGCGGCCATGTCGCGGCCTTCGGGCGCGTCGTAACGCAGGCACAGCATGGCCAGCGCGTTGCCCAGGCCGGTAAAGCCCACGCCGATGCGGCGCTTGGCGCTTGATTCGGCCTGCTGCTGCGGCAAGGGCCAGAAGGTCACTTCCAGCACGTTGTCGAGCGCGCGCACCTGGGTGGCGACCGAGGACTCGAACGCTTCAAAGTCAAAGCCCGGCTCGCCGTCGAAGCCAAACGGATGCCGCACAAAGCGCGTGAGGATGATGGGTCCGAGGTCGCAACAGCCATAGGGTGGAAGCGGCTGCTCGCCGCAGTTGTGGACATACAGGCCGTTGGCGTCAAAAGCGTGGACGTCAGCCACGGTCACGTCGAAGACGTCCTCGCAGCCGTCCTCGGTCAGCGATTCGACCGTGGCTGTAAAGCGCTCACGGTTCAGATTGCGGCTGTAGCTGCCCAAGGCCTGTTCCAGCCGGGCAGCCTTGTCGCTATCGGCAAAGCCGATGCGCTCGGCATAGCACCGCAGGTTGTCGGCGCTGATGACAAGTTCATGCTGTGCGCTTGCATCGTAGAGCTTGAGGCCGCCGCGTCCATCGGGCAGGGGCCGCGCCTGTGCAAGCCGCCGGTTGGTGTAAATCGTTGAGGCGATTCCCAGACGCAGCAACATGCGCTGCGCCGTCTGAAGCAAGGGCAGATCACTCTGCGACAGACGCACACTGAGGCCCTCTTCGTCCTCTTTCTGCGACCCCTGAACCGAACCGTCTGCATCGAACAGCCCGCGCAACAGGCCGACGGCAAACGCTGAAGACGTTTTCTCCATGGCAGGCGTGATGGTCTTGTAGCCCGTCCGCATCCCCATTTCATGAGCGAGCTGGCCCAAGGCGGCAGAGGCCATGCGGGCCTCGCCGCGTCCGGCGATCGGGCGCTGAAAAGCACAGAAATCAGCACGATGGTGCAGCGTGGCTGCTGCTGCTTCAGCCGCCTGCACAATGCCGCCAGCGCCAGTTTGGGCATAAGTTATGGCGCCATTTCCGACTGCCTTCAACTCAGGCGCCCAGACCGAAATCACGGCTTTTTCGATCTTGAGCGTGCCATCGCCGATCAGCAGCCCGAGCAGGTAGCCTTGTGCTTCGGTGCCGACGCCGTCCCAGCCGCCCAGCGCGCGGTGGTCGTGCAGCAAAATTTCGTCACCCGGCTGCAGTTGCCCGGCTTCGGTCCACTCGGCCTCCAGCGTGTAGCCGGTTCTGCGCGCCACGCGACGCACCCGGTGGTCGGCCGTGAGGCGCAAGGCCTGACCTTGCCTTGTTTTCAAAGCCAGAACGGGTTTATAGCCAGTGCTGAAAAAGCCTTCACTTTTCACGCTGCAAGCCTTGCCATCTACCACCACATTAAAACGCCGGCCGACCAGGTCAGTCACCTGCGCCGGCCCATCCGTCGTCATTACCCAGGTATCGGCGGTCACGCAAGGATTCGTCGCGGCGATGGACTCGCAATACCTCAGGTTGTTGTCCTGGTTGATGTTGTCCAGAAACAGGATTCCGGGCTCGGCAAAGTCATAGGCCGAATGCATCACGGTGTCCCACAACTCACGTGCGGCCACGCTCTGATAGACCCACAGGCCGTCGGCACGCTGGAAAGCGCCTTGCGTGATCAGCGCCGCGCCGGGTTTGGCTTTGTGCACCAGTTCCCAGGGCTGGTCGTCGTTCAGCGCCTCCATGAAGGCGTCGGACATGCCGACCGAGACATTGAAGTTGTTCCAGCGGCCGGGCGTTCGTTTGGCGGTGATGAATTCGTGTACATCGGGATGGTCGATGCGCAGCACGCCCATTTGCGCGCCGCGCCGCGAGCCGGCGCTCTCGACCGTCGAGCACGACTGGTCGAATACGTTGATGTAGCTGCACGGGCCGGAGGCCATCGACGCCGTTGCCTTGACTTCGGCGCCGCGCGGGCGAATACGCGAAAAATCGTAACCCACGCCGCCGCCGCGCCGCATGGTCTCGGCCGCCTCGCGCAGTGCCTCGTAAATGCCGGGGTAACCACCGTCATCAACGCCCTGGATGCAGTCGCCCACGGGCTGCACGAAGCAGTTGATGAGGGTCGCCTGAATGGACGTGCCGGCCGCGCTCATGATTCGGCCCGCGCCAATGGCGCCAGCGTGCAGGTTTTCCAGGAACAGCGCTTCGTGCTTCTCGCGTTCGGCTTGCGGCTCAACCGATGCCAGCGCCCGCGCCACGCGCCGGTACACATCTTCCAGTCCGCTTTCGCCGGGTTTGAGGTATTTTTCCTTCAGCACATCGTGGCTGATGGGCTGGGTGGCTGTCAGGTCCTGCGGCCGTCCAAAATGTTCGCGCTTCATGGGGTTCCTCTGGAAAAGTGCTGCGGGACGAACGCCGCCAGCAGCCGTTGCATCAGTTCTTGGAGCGGCCGCGCCTTGTCGCCCAAAGGCAGCCGTCCCGCAGTTGACAAGAATAGACCTTTTTGCGGATGAACCCAAAACAAGTCTTGGGCCGTTTTCAGGATTCAAGAGTTTTAGTGATGTAGCGCAATCATGGCTGGCGCGCATCGACCCACGCCATAGCATTGATACAGAACGTCGAGAATCGGGCGCGTAATTTCGTCCAGTAAATAAAGAACCCCGCCCCAAGGGGCGGGGTATTGGCTGCACTACGTCTCGCACGCTTCGCGGCTCACCTTCGTTTTACAGTGCCCTTAGGACGCTGTGATTTCCGGACGCCGCAAGCGGCGGGGAATTAGACCCCTCTCTGATTAAACAAGCCTCAATCCCACTATATACGAGCGCAAGCAGCTACTTTTTTAATAGCATTTAAGCACCTGACCTCAGGCGCTTGCGTGCCGCGTGTCGGCACGGGATGAGCGGGCAGCGCGCGACGGCGCGGCGCACTGCTGGCAGACCATGTTGGCCAGCCGGTGCAGCGCCTGCCAGCCGCTGGCGGGCCAGTCAGGCTGCTTCAGGCCCTTGACGATGCCATCCACCTTTTGCGCGGCGTGCAACAGCTTGGCCAGGGTGCTGTCGTCCATGCCGGGCAGCACACGCTCAAACAATTTTTCCTTGGCGCCCCAGACACGGTTTTCCCGCAGCGCCATCGGCATGGGCCGGCCGGCCTGAATGGCGTCTTTGACGCGCTTCAGGCTTCGGATGTCTTCAGCCAGCGCCCAGTGCACCAGGACTTCGGACTCGCCTTCGGCTTGCAGACCGTCCAGCATCCTTGCCACGCGCACCGCCTGGCCGCCCAGCACTGCTTCAGACAACTTGAAAACGTCATAGCGCGCCACATTGAGAACGGCGTTTTCCACCTGGTCGAAACTCAGCACCTCATTGCCGCTGCCCACTGCCCCAACCTGGTACAGCAGCCCGAGTTTCTGGATTTCCTGGTGCGCGGCCAGCAGGTTGCCTTCCACCCGATCGGCAAAAAACTGCAGCGTGCGCTGGCCTTCTTCGCCTGCAGCCACGCGCTGGCCCTGCTGCTGCAGACGCTGCGCGATCCACTGCGGCAAGCTGCGGCGGTCGATGGGATCGAACTTGACGGTCACGCCAAAACTGTCCAGCGCGCCAAACCATGCCCCTTTGGTCGTCGCACCATCGAGGCGGGGCAGCGTGACCAGCGTCAGCGTTGAGTCGTCGCCCTGAGCGCGCTCGGCCAGTTGCTGCAGCGCCACCGAACCGTCCTTGCCGGGCTTGCCGCTCGGGATACGGATTTCAATAATCTGCCTGTCGGCAAAAAGGCTCAGCGAGCCGCCGCTGGCCAGTACCTCGCTCCAGTCAAAATGCGCGCCGGCCACTGTGTGCACCGTGCGCTCGGTGTAGCCGCGCTGACGCGCCTCTGCGCGCAGGGCATCGGCAAATTCCTGCACCAGCAAGGGCTCGTCGCCATGAAGTGTGTAGAGACTTTTGAGTCCGCGCTTGAGATGCTCGGACAATTGGGCAGGCACCAGGTTCATGGCCTGAAGTTTAGCGGCTGGGCGCCTGCAAATAGCCCTACAGCTTGCTGGTGGACAGCAGCAGGCTGGTCTCGGTATTGGCAATGCCTTCAAGCAGGCGAATGCGCCCAAGTACACGGTCAAAGGCCTCCAGACTGTCGGCGCGCAACTCGGCAACGATATCCCAGCGGCCGTTAGTGGTATGCAGCGCGCTCACCGCCGGGTCGCCGCGCAGGCGGCTCAAGACCTGGTCGATGCGGTTGCCCTCCACCGCCACCGTCATCAAAGCGCGGATCTGATGGGCTTCGGCCTGGGGCTTGAGGCGAACGGTATAGCCCACGATGGTGCCGTCGGCTTCGAGCTTGCCCAGGCGGTTTTGCACGGTGCCGCGCGACACGCGCAAAACCTTGGCCAGCGATGCCACGGAGACCCTGGCGTTGTCGCGCAGCAGCGAAACAAGTTGGCGGTCAGTATCATCCATTTTTCAATTTTATTGACAAAACGCCACCATATGCTGACTATTTGAATAGTTTTCCTGCTGTTTATGGCAACTTGCTGCCTTTTGTTTGGCTGCAAGGGTTCCGACAATCAATGCAGACAAGCCGTATCGATGCTTTGCGCATTGTCACGGTGACGTTTACAGCAAGGTCACGCTAAGGGATTTATCTCAAAGTCAAGCTTCGGGAGACACACCATGGTTGAGTACATTGGCATTGCAGGCATACAGCGCATCGTCGGGCAGCTTGGCGCTGCGGCATTTATGGAAGGCCTCGCCGCTGAAATTGAGGCCGATTACCGGCGCTGGAGCGAATTTGACAAGTCGGCGCGTCATGCCATTCATTCACCCACCGGCGTGATTGAGCTGATGCCCACCAGCGACGGCCAGATGTATTCATTCAAGTACGTCAACGGCCACCCCAAAAATACCGCGCTGGGTTTGCTGACTGTGACAGCATTTGGCGTGCTCGCGGATGTGCAAACCGGCTACCCGCTGCTGCTGTCGGAGCTTACCGTGACCACCGCCCTGCGGACTGCCGCCATGTCGGCGCTGGCAGCGCGCTGGATGGCCAGGCCCGAGAGCCGCGTCATGGCGCTGATTGGCAACGGCGCGCAAAGTGAGTTCCAGGCGATTGCTTTTGCCCACATGCTGGGCATTCAGGAGTTCAGGCTCTACGACATTGACCCCGAGGCCACCGCCAAGCTGGCGCGCAACCTCAAGAGTCTGGCCGGCGGTGGCCCGCAGGTCATCTTGTGCCGTACTGCTGCCGAGGCGGTGCAGGGCGCCGACATCGTGACCACCGTCACTGCCGACAAGCGCAACGCGACCATCCTGACGCCTGAAATGATCGTGCCCGGCATGCATCTGAATGCAGTGGGCGGCGACTGCTCCGGCAAGACAGAACTTCACGCCGACATACTGCGCCGCCCCGATGCCAGGGTGGTAGTGGAGTACGAAGCGCAGTCGCGCATTGAAGGCGAAATCCAGCAAATGCCTGCCAACTTTGCCGTGACCGAGTTTGCCGAGGTTCTCAGCGGCGCAGCGCCCGGCCGTGCCTCGCCCGCCGAAGTCAGCATTTTTGACTCAGTCGGGTTTGCGCTGGAAGACTACTCGGCGCTGCGCTATCTGTATAAACTGCAGCGGCAATACAAGCTGTCCTGCACCATCGATTTGATACCGGAACTGGCTGACCCCAAAAACCTTTTTGGCCTGCTGCAGACAGGCGCGGGCCCTTCGGCTGCGGTGGCGGGATCGCTGTCACCCTTTGCTTGCATCACCCCGCTTACTTGCGCTGCTTCGCGGCAGGCCATCAAGCCCCCTGTTGCCGAACTGATTTCCCCATGACCCGACACATCAGGCTGATAGGCGCGCCCACAGACGTCGGCGCAGGCACCCGCGGCGCCTCGATGGGCCCCGAAGCGATGCGCGTGGCCGGGCTGCAGCCCACGCTGCAAGGCCACGGCCTGAGCGTGACCGATTACGGCAACGTCAGCGGACCGGCCAACCCCTGGCGAGCGCCCGTCAACGGTTACCGGCACCTGGCCGAAGTGGCAGGATGGAACCGCGCCGTACACGACGCCGTTTACGCTGCGTTGTCCGAAAACGAGTTGCCGATCCTGCTGGGCGGCGACCATTGCCTGGCCATCGGCTCGATCAGCGCCGTGGCGCGCCATTGCCGGCAGTCGGGTAAAAATCTGCGCGTGCTATGGCTGGATGCGCATGCCGACTTCAACACCAACGCCCTCACGCCTACCGGCAACGCCCACGGCATGCCCGTGGCCGTGCTGTGCGGCCACGGGCCGGTCGAACTGACGGAAATAGGCGGCGTGGTTCCTGCCATTGCGCCGTCTGTGGTGCGCCAGATTGGCATCCGAAGCGTCGACGAGGGCGAAAAGCGCTTTATCAGGCAGTCGGGGCTGCAGGTATTCGACATGCGCTACATCGACGAAATGGGCATGAAGCGCACCATGCAGGCTGCGCTGGCTGGCATCGACGACAACACGCATTTGCATGTGAGCTTTGATGTCGATTTTCTCGACGCCAGTTTTGCGCCCGGCGTGGGCACTGCCGTCAAGGGCGGCCCGACCTATCGCGAAGCGCAACTGTGCATGGAGATGATTGCCGACACCGGCCGCATGGCCTCACTCGACCTCATGGAACTCAACCCCGCGCTGGACGTGCGCAACGGCACGGCGCAAGTCGCGCTGGACCTGATTGAAAGCCTGTTTGGCAAAAGTACCTTGCTGCGGCAGTAGTCGTAACCAATGCGGGGTGAAAGAGGATACTTCTGAATCGAATATCCCGAAGATTCGCCTCAAAACACGCAAGACTTCATACAGCTCAGCGATGGTGCGGCCGCGATATGGTCGGTCCGGCCGCATGCGTTTCCCTCCAGGCTGCTAGATTTCCGTCACCGCAGCCAGCCGGCGCATGATCTGCTGGACGACATCGCTTTGCATGTCACGGTAGAGCAAGGCTTCTTCAGCTTCCTTGGCCAGCACGGCCGACTCGTTGAAGCTGATGTCGCGCTGAAGCACAATTTCCGTTACCGGAATAAGTTCCTTGCCCGCCAGCGTACGCAGCCTGAACCTGAACCGCAGGCGCAATTGGAACTCGCGCACCTGGCCGGATGAATTGAAGCTGAGAACGACTTTTTCGCGCTGGTCGAGAAGCACTTCAAGAATGACCTGTGCCTCGTTGATCAGGCGCGCGTCAGTGATCACTTTCACCTTGCGGGTGGACTCCAGCGACCTTCTCAGTTCCACGCCCAGCGGCGAGGACTCGGCCAGGCTGCTGTACAGGGTGGTAAACGCGAAGTTGGGCGCTTTTCGCAGCGCAAAACCGCAGCCGCTCAGGCTGATCAGCGCAAGTGAAGCAGAAGAAGCCGCAAAGGCCAGAAAAGCACGACGCTGCATGGTGAACCTTATTCGAAAGCGATGTCAGATGACGATGTTGACCAGACGACCCGGCACCACGATGACTTTCTTGACGAGCGCGCCAGCGGCCTGCTTCAGAAAAGCCTCCGAAGCCAGTGCGGCAGCCTCGATTGCGGCCTTGTCAGCACTGGCCGGGACCGTCACCGACCCGCGCAGCTTGCCGTTGACCTGAAGCATCAACTCAATTTCGTCCTGCTGCAAGGCGCAGGCGTCCACTTCGGGCCAGGGCGCGTCGAGCAGCTCGCCGTATTGCAAGGCATAGCCCACTTCGTTCCACAAGGCATGCGTCAGGTGCGGTGCTGCGGGATACAGGCAGCGCAGCAAGATACCCAGGCCTTCGCGCAGTGCCGCCACTGAAGCCGCTGAAACTTCACCCTTGAAATCCTCCAGCGCATTGAGCAGCTTCATGCTGCCCGAAACGACGGTGTTGTACTGCATCCGCTGGTAGTCGTAGTCAATTTGCCTGAGCACGGTGTGCATTTCCAGCCTGAGCAAGCTGATTTCTTTATCAAAAGTGGCTTTACCGCACGTCCCATCTTCGCCAACAGCTCCTGAATTCATAGCATTGATCTTGACGCCGAAATTCCAGACGCGGCGCAAAAACCGGTAGGAGCCCTCAACGCCCGCATCATTCCACTCCAGCGTGGCCTCGGGCGGCGCGGTGAACATGGTGTACAGGCGCGCCGTGTCGGCGCCGTATTTCTCGATCAGGTCCTGCGGATCAACCCCGTTGTTTTTGGACTTGCTCATGGTGCCTACGCCTTCGTAGTTCACCAGCAGGCCGTCGGTTTTGCGTCTGGCTTGCGTGACTTTTCCCGAAGCGTCATGGATGTCTTCCACCTCATTGGGCCAGAAATATTCCATGCCACCCTTCTCGCCCTTGCGCGAGTAGATATGGTTGAGCACCATTCCCTGCGTGAGCAGCCTGGTGAAGGGCTCATCGACCTTCACCAGCCCCAGGTCGCGCATCACCTTGGTCCAGAAACGGGCATACAGCAGGTGAAGAATGGCATGCTCGATGCCGCCGATGTACTGGTCCATCGGCATCCAGTAGTCAGCGCCTTGAGCCACCATCGTATCGGTGCTCTTCGGGTCGCCAGCGCGGGTGGTCGCCTGCGCATCGCAATACCGCATAAAGTACCACGAGCTGTCGACAAAGGTGTCCATGGTGTCGGTTTCGCGACGGCCTGGCTTGCCGCACACCGGGCACACCACGCCAGCATGAAAGCCTTCATGCTTGTGTAGCGGATTACCTGAACCGTCAGGCACACAATCCAGCGGCAACACGACCGGCAAATCCTTCTCGGGCACCGGAACTGCGCCATGCTCTGGGCAATGGATCATCGGAATCGGCGTGCCCCAGTAGCGCTGGCGGCTGACGCCCCAGTCGCGCAGGCGCCATGTGGTTTTTTTCTCGCCCAGGCTTTTGGCAATC